>CAZTXR010000082.1:0-5944 GCA_964617605.1 uncultured Clostridia bacterium
TGGAATATGATAAGGATGAATCAAAAACAGATTATTCTGAAGAGCTTAACATAATGATAGCTATGATAAGTGAAAAGTTGACAGAAGATAAGATGATACAATACAATAAATAGATGTAAGAGATTAATGGCAGCTTAAGCCTGAATATGCAGGTGAATTTTCAGGTAAAAAATACAATAATTTTAAGAGGTAATATCTATGACGGATCAAGAGCTTCTTTTTATAATATTATTACTTGTTATATTTGCAAGTGCCCTATTAATAAGATCTTATAAGAAGGATAATACTAATTTGAATAACGGGTTAATATTTAATGCCATTTTATTGTTGCTATCCCTAAGCATAATAATTAGCGGCAGTTTGTATAATAATCCTTTTTTAAGATCATTGTTTTTTTTCCTTGTAATCTTCTGCTTGCTGATAGGGATATTTGGCATAGGTGCCCTTATTATAGGCTTGTTTATTAATTCCCACTTTGTCTTGAAGAGGGAAAGAAAAAGCATATCAAATTTATTAACCTTATTATTGGGAATAGGTCTTATTTTGTATTTTGTGATATCCGGCTTCAGTCAGATAAAAGACTCCTTATTTTTAAGATATTTGGTTGCTTATTGCGGAGTTTTAATGGTGTATTTCGGCCTTTCTTTTTATAATTTCATAACAGTTTCTATTTTCAACGGCTTTTATAGGCCAAAGCTAAACAAGGATTATATAATTGTTTTGGGAAGCGGATTAGTAAACGGCCATACTGTATCCAAGTTATTGAGCGGAAGAATTGACAAGGCCATAGAATTTTATCGGCTTCAGAAAAATAACAATAAAAGTTCAAAGATTATTTTTTCAGGCGGCCAGGGAGAAGATGAAATGATTTCCGAAGGGGAAGCTATGGCAAAATATGCTTTAAAAAAGGATCTTCCCCAAGGGGACATTATAATTGAAAATAAATCAAAGACCACATGGGAGAATTTTAAATATTCTAAAGAAATAATGGATACAGAAAAAGAAGCATATAATGCAATCTTTTCTACCAGCAACTACCATGTTTTTAGGGCAAACATATATGCAAGAATGGCGGGTCTTAATATTTCAGGCATGGGAAGTAAAACAGCCTTATATTTTTTGCCCAATGCCCTAATAAGAGAGTATATTGCCATAGTGATTATGAAAAAAAGGACATATTTATTTAAGATTCTTATAATAACTATAATTTACATTTTCTTGATAGCGGCCAATCGTTATTTGGGGAGATTTGTCTTATAGAGAGGTATAATTTTATGGATATATATTGCATCCCAATTAAACATGCAAATTGCTATTTGGTAAAAATAGATGATTTCTATCTTGCCATAGATGCCGGTTGGCCCGGTTGCTTCCATGAATATCTGAAAGCATTAAAAACTTATAATATTAAGCCGGAAAGAATAAAGTATCTAATTGTAACCCACTTCCATCCTGACCATGCGGGCATGGCAGAAAATATAAAAAGTCTGGGTACCGGGTTTATTTTGTTTGAACATCAAATCCCCTATATTCAGATGATGGAGAAAATGATCAAGAAAATGAGCAAGAAGGATGATGGCTCCTACCTGCCCTTGGATATGAATTCAAATCTTGTTTTGGGGATTGACGAATCAGAATCGTTTTTTAAGGAAAATAATATTCCCGCACAGGCAATAAAAACGATTGGGCATTCTGATGACAGCATTTCAGTGGTATTTAAAGAAGGTTATGCTTTTATCGGTGATTTATATTCACCGGATTTAGTTGCTGAAGATGACTGTAAAAGCAGGCAGAGTTGGTATGATTTAAAGTTGAAAGGTGCAAAAACCATATACCCGGCACACGGGACTATATATAGCTTAGAGAGAATAAAAAGGTGAAAAAATGAGTTTAATACCAAAGGATTGTCATTGGTCCTGGAATAAGTTCCTTACGGAGGAGCTTGTTGCAGAACTGGATGACATAGAGATGAAAATAGGAAATAATATAAATCCTGCCCATGAAAATGTACTTCGCTTTATGAGAAATAATCTTTATGATATAAAGGTAGTTATATTGGGGCAAGACCCTTATCCGGAAAAGGGAAGGTCAACCGGTCGTGCATTTGAGGTAGGGGATTTAATATCCTGGAATCAAAAATTTCGTCAAGTATCATTAAAAAACATTATCAGATTAATATATAAAAATTATAATGATATAAATGAATACAAGGATATTAAAAAGTTTTCAGAAATACAAGAAGAAATTAAAGACAACAAGTTTTCTATACTTCCTCCGGATAAAATTTTTAAATCCTGGGAGAAACAAGGGGTGCTCTTGCTTAACACATATTTATCGGTGGAGGCAGGCGTTACGGGCAGCCATATATCCATATGGCAAAATTTCAGCCAAAAATTGTTAAGATTTATATCCGAAGAAAACAGAAATATCAGCTGGTTCTTGTGGGGCAGAATGGCAGAAGAAAAAAAACAATTCATAAAGTACGGTAAGTATTATATAAGCAGGCACCCCATGATGTGTTCCGAAACATATGAAGATGATTTTTTAAGAAGCTCTTGTTTTAAGGATACAATGGATATTATTGATTGGAAGGACTGAAATTTGCAAGGGATATAATTTTTTATAAAAACTCCTAAATGTTTAGGAGTTTTTAATTTGCAACAAAAATAAAATATATTGCAAATTAAAAGAAGGTGAAATTTATAAAATAGTGCAGGAAAAATATAAAATATTGCAAGGAATACGTATAAGCAAGGGCATATATACATAAAATCAGATAAAAATGAAATATATCTTGACACGCATGCAATACGGTATTATAATAGCCCCTATAATATTAAAATAATAAAAATTTAAAATGCAACTAATAAATAATAACTTTCATTTAGTTGCAGGGAGGTAAGGATGAAATACAACGCCGTAGATGTAATAAAACCAAAACTGTACAAGGAAGTATTTCCTTACGAAGAAATTCCGAAAATCAAATTTAATAATATTCAGCTTCCAATGAGTATTCCTGAAGATATATGGATTACTGACACAAGCTTTAGGGACGGGCAGCAATCTATGACAAGTATGGATACCGCACAAATGGTAAAGTTATTTGATTTGCTTCATGAACTTGATAATGAATCAGGAATAATTAGGCAAACAGAATTTTTCTTGTATTCTCAAAAAGACAGAAAAGCTGTTGAAGAATGCATGAAAAAAGGTTATAAATTCCCTGAAATTACCTCCTGGATCAGGGCTCATAAGGATGATTTTAATCTGGTTAAATCAATGGGTATAAAAGAAACAGGCATATTGATGTCCTGTTCTGATTATCATATATTCAATAAATTAAACAAAACAAGATCTGAAGCAATGAAGATGTATTTAGACATAGCTTATGCAGCATTGGAAAACGGAATTGCTCCCAGATGTCATTTTGAAGATCTTACAAGAGCTGACTTTTATGGCTTTGTTGTTCCCTTGGCTAAGAATTTGATGGAAATGAGCAAGGACAGCAAGATTAAGGTAAAAATCAGAGCTTGTGATACATTGGGAGTCGGCCTTTCTCATGTTGGTGTAGAGCTTCCAAGAAGCGTTCCTGCTCTCATCCACGGATTGAAGTATTATGCACATGTTCCCTCTGAGTCCATTGAATGGCACGGACACAATGATTATTATGCTGCAGTGACAAATTCTACAAGCTCCTGGTTATACGGATGCTCCTCTGTAAATACAACCTTGTTCGGAATTGGCGAAAGGGTGGGAAACACTCCTCTTGAGGCCATGATTGTTGAATATGCGCAAATTAAAGGGAATATAAAAACAATGGATTTAAGGGTAATTAATGAAATAGAAAAGTATTTTGAAAAAGAATTTAAATATTACATTCCTCCTAAAACGCCATTTGTAGGAAGTGAATTCAATGTTACGAAGGCAGGAGTTCATGCAGATGGTTTGCTTAAGGATGAAGAAATATATAACAGCTTTGATACAAGAAAAATCCTGGGGAAGGCTCCCTTGGTGGCTATTAACTCGTATTCGGGAATTTCAAGTATTGCTTATTGGATTAACAGTTATTTCGGATTAAAGGGTGATGATAAGCTGTATAAAAATGATGAAAGATTAGCTGCAATAAAGAATAAAATAGATGAAGAATATGAAAATGGCAGAACGACAAACATATCAAATGATGAAATGGAAAGCTTGGCAAAAGAATATGTTTTCAGTTTCATAAAAAGTGAAAGGGCAATATAGGGAGAATCATGGCACTTACATTATCAGAAAAAATAATAAAAAAACACTTGGTAACAGGTGAAATGCTTCCCGGTAAGGAAATAGGAATAAAAATTGATCAAACACTAACCCAGGATTCAACGGGAACCATGGCTTATTTGCAGTTTGAAGCGATGAATGTGGATAAAGTTAAAACCAAACTGTCAGTAGCATACATAGACCATAATATGCTGCAGTCAGGGCCGGAAAATGCAGATGATCACCTTTATATTCAAACAGTTGCAAAAAAGCATGGAATCTATTTCTCAAAGGCCGGAAACGGCATATGCCACCAGGTTCATTTAGAAAGGTTTTCGGTTCCCGGAGATACGCTTCTTGGCTCTGACAGCCATACACCAACCTGCGGAGGTATGGGTATGCTTGCTATTGGCGCAGGGGGACTGGATGTTGCTGTAGCCATGGCAGGGGGCGAATATAATATTATAATGCCGCAAATTGTAAATGTGGAATTAAGAGGTAAATTAAAGAGATATTCTTCTGCCAAAGATATAATACTTGAAGTATTAAAACAGTTTACTGTCAAGGGCGGTGTGAATAAAATATTTGAATATTCGGGCCATGGTGTCAGTACACTTTCAGTACCCGAAAGGGGTACAATAACCAATATGGGGGCAGAGCTTGGAGCCACAAGTTCAATTTTTCCTTCCGATGAAAGAACATATGAATTTTTAAAAGCTCAAGGGAGGGAGAAGGATTTTATTGAGCTAAAGGCTGATGAAGGGGCTTTTTATTCAGAGAAAATTACCATAGATTTGGATTTATTGGAGCCTAATATTGCGCTTCCTCATTCGCCCGATGCGGTGGTACATGTAAGTGAAGTTCACGGCAAAAAAGTTACACAGGTTGCCATTGGAAGCTGTACCAACTCTTCGTATATGGATTTGATGAAGGTTGCAAATATATTGGACGGTCACACGGTGCATGAAAATGTATCCTTGGTAGTATCGCCCGGCTCAAAGCAGGTCCTTACAATGATTGCAGAAAATGGTGCCTTGGCCAAATTAATATCTGCAGGCGCCCGTATTCTTGAAAGCGGCTGCGGCCCCTGCATAGGAATGGGTCAGGCGCCAAGTACCGACGGTGTATCACTTAGGACATTCAACAGAAATTTTAAAGGAAGATGCGGGACCGAGTCTGCTGATGTATACTTGGTAAGCCCCGAGATAGCTGCCATTTCGGCAATAAAGGGATATATTGCAGGAAAGGAAGATTTCCATGATCTTGATTTAAATATTCAAATACCTGAAGAATTCATTGTAAGGGATAATATGATAATAAGTCCCGCCAAGGACAATGAGGATGTTGAAATAATAAGGGGGCCGAACATTAAGCCCTTCCCCCAAAATAAAGATATGGGATATAAGACGGAAGGGAAAGTTTTAATTAAAGTTGAAGATGATATTACCACAGATGCAATAATGCCTTCAAATGCAAAACTTCTTCCATACAGATCAAATATCCCCTATCTGTCTGAATTTTGCTTTTCACAAATAGATGAAAGTTTTCCAAAGAGGGCGAAAGAAAACAAGGGCGGAATTATTGTTGCCGGAAAAAATTACGGGCAAGGCTCAAGCAGGGAGCACGCTGCCATGGTACCCTTGTACTTGGGAATAAAAGCAGTGATGGCTAAATCCTTTGCCAGAATTCATAAAAGCAATTT
>CAZTXR010000082.1:6044-7909 GCA_964617605.1 uncultured Clostridia bacterium
GAAATTATGTATGCAGCAAAGGAAATAATCGATGCTGCAACGGATAATATAGAGTGGGAAGAGGTAATAGCGGGGAATACGGCATATGAAAAATACGGCCTTCTTTTGCCGGAGGACACTATAAAAAGTATAGAAAAAAATAAAATAGTTTTTAAGGGCCCCATAACAACTCCTGTAGGAAGGGGATTCAGAAGCATAAATGTGGAATTAAGGCAAAGATTTAATTTATATGCCAATGTAAGACCTGTAAAGTCCTATGAAGGTATTGATTCTTTGTATAAAGATTTAGATATGGTTATAATAAGAGAAAATACGGAAGACTTATATAAGGGGATTGAGTACATGGTAACCCCTGATGCGGCAGAAAGCATTAAGATTATTACAAGGGAAGCAAGTGAAAGAATAGTTGATTTTGCGTTTATGTCAGCATTGAAAGAGAATAAAAATAAGGTTACCTTAACTCACAAGGCTAACATAATGAAATTAACTGATGGATTGTTTTTAGAATCGGGAAGGAAAGTTGCTTTAAAATATCCTAATATACAATTTGAGGATGTAATTGTTGATGCCATGTCTATGAAATTAGTGATGAACCCTCATAATTATGAGGTGATAGTTGCACCGAACTTATATGGAGACATACTTTCAGATATGGCTGCAGGTTTAATAGGGGGCTTAGGGATGGCACCAAGTGCTAATATAGGAACAGATATAGCAATATTTGAACCTGTTCACGGCTCTGCACCTGATATAGCGGGAAAAAACATTGCAAATCCTGCCTCTGCAATTTTATCAGGCATTATGATGCTTAGGTATATGGATGAGGATCATGCAGCTGAAAAAATTGAAAATGCTTTGAAAACTGTTCTTAAAAACAAGAAAATGCACACAAAAGATATAGGTGGCAATTTGACCACAACTGAATTTAAAAACCTTATAAAAGATGAGATCTTTCGTTTCACTCAGGATGACAAAGCGTATTAAGGATGACAAAGCACACTTAGAATGACAAAAGCACAAAATTCCATATAATATAAATTCTTAATATATTGCAACTAAATATTAAGATTTATTAAGAAAATGAAAATTCCTTGATATTTCAACAAAGGAATTTTTTTCTTTTTGTTACAAATTTCGATATTCTTTTTAAAATGGCGGTATTTCAATGATATTGTGCATAGGGGTTAATATAAACTATATATTGTATTTGATTGACATATTTTTGGGTTACTGATACAATATGTAGTACCACTTAAAAAGCAGGGAGATAAGGGATATGATAAGAATATTAAAAAGAACAGGTAACTATGTTGATTTCAATCCTGATAAAATCAGTAATGCCATTATAAAGGCAATGAAGGAGACCAAGGATGGGGTTGACGAAAAATTAGCTAAGGAAATAAGCTTGAAAATAGAACAGGAAATTTCCAATAAAAGCTTTCCGGTGCCTGTGGAAATGGTACAGGACTTGGTTGAAAATTACTTGATGGACAGCATTAGAAAAGATGTCGCTAAGAAATACATATTATACAGATATGAGAGAGATAAGTCAAGGGATTCTCGTAAGAGAAAGGATTATAAACTCCTCAGCGAAGAATTTATCAGTAAGTACAAACACATAGGCTCTCCAATGAACCAGCTTGGTAACTTTGTATATTACAGAACCTATTCAAGATGGCTTCCGGAAGAAAGAAGAAGAGAGTATTGGTGGGAAACAGTAAGAAGAGCTGTTGAATACAACTGCAGTTTAGTTCCTACAAAAAAAGAGGAAGCAGAACAATTATATGACAATATATTTAATTTAAGACAATTTTTATCGGGTAAAGTTTGCCCCTTATATAAGTGATTATATAAGCAAACTCCTT
>CAZTXR010000083.1:0-7902 GCA_964617605.1 uncultured Clostridia bacterium
CTGATTAAATCTTATTTGATTAATACCGTATCTTCTGGCAAGCTTTTGCAATTGGCATTTTCCTGTACGCTCGCATGCGGTACAATCTCTGTCATGGTTTGCCAGCAAAAGCTCTAAAATCATTTTTCTGTATTTTCTGATTCGTGGAGAATTTGTGTAAATTTCCATTCCATCCTTTGGCACTTCCGAGCAGGATGCAATTATTTTGCCGTCAGCCGTTTCTACGGAACACATCCTGCAAGCCCCGTAAATACTCAGTTCAGAGTGATAGCAAAAAGTAGGCAAGTCAATATTGCAGTCCCTTATTAAGCTTAAAATATTTTTCTGGCCATTAAAATTCACTTTTTTTCCGTCTATAATCATTGTATTCATTGTCTATACCTCCTTGATTGCTTTAAACGGGCAAACTTCAATACAAGCACCGCATTTTATACACTTGTTTGCATCTATGACATAAGGTTCTTTAATTTTACCTGAAATAGCTCCAACAGGACATGTCCTTGTACACTTGCTGCAGCCTTTGCACATTTCAGGGTCAATGGTTATTGCCGCCAATCCTTTACATATTTTAGCAGGACAGACCTTATCCACAACATGGGCAAGATATTCATCATAAAAATATTGCAGGGTGCTTAATACAGGATTTGAAGCAGTTTTTCCAAGTCCGCACAGGGCAGTATTTTTAACGGTATCGGCAATTTCATAAAGAAGATCCAAATCATCTACAGTCCCATTGCCGTCAGTAATTTTCTGTAAAATATCAAGCATTCTTTTGGTTCCCTCTCTGCAAGGAATGCATTTGCCGCAGCTTTCCCTCTGAGTGAAGCTCATAAAAAATCTTGCAACTTCAACCATGCAGGTGTCTTCATCCATGACAACCATACCGCCTGAGCCAATCATTGCACCAACTTCTTCAAGGGAGTCAAAGCTGAGGGGTAAATTTAAATGGCTCTCATCAAAAATCAAACAGCCTCCCGAAGGTCCTCCTATTTGAACAGCTTTAAACTTTTTATCATTTGGAATTCCTCCGCCTATATCAAATATCACTTCTTCCAAGGTGGTTCCCATGGGAACTTCTATCAAACCTGTATTGACAACATTTCCCGTAAGTGCAAACACTTTTGTACCGGTATTGTTTTTAATTCCTAATTTTTTATATTCTTCAGCGCCATTTAAAAGGACTATGGGAACATTGGCAAATGTTTCAACATTGTTCAATACCGTAGGGCATTCAAACAATCCTTTTTCAACTGTGCGCGGGGGCTTAACCCTCGGCATACCTCTTTCCCCTTCAATAGAAGCTGTTAAAGCGCTTCCTTCGCCGCACACAAAGGCACCTGCCCCTTGGGCAATTTGAATATTAAAGTTAAATCCCGAGCCTAAAATATTTTCTCCCAAGAGCCCATATTCCAAGGCTTGTTCAATAGCATTTTCAAGTCTTTGAACTGCCATTGGGTATTCGGCTCTCACATATACATATCCCTTATTTGCTTTTGTGGCAAAGCCGCTGATGAGCATACCCTCAATAACCTTGTGGGGGTCGCCTTCCATTATACTTCTGTCCATAAAAGCACCTGGGTCACCCTCATCTCCATTGCATACCACATATTTCACAGGGTTGCTTTGAGATAAAACCTGGCTCCATTTTCTGCCTGCCGGATATCCCCCGCCGCCTCTTCCTCTTAAACCGGAATCAGTAACTATGTTGCATATATCCTTGGGATTCATGCTAAGTGCCATAGCGGCTGCCTTGTATCCGCCATGACCTATATATTCCTGAATATTTTCAGCGTCAATGTGACCGCAGTTGTGAAGCACAAGTCTTGTTTGTTTCTTATAAAAAGGAATTTCCTCCTGGGTTTTATAAACTCTGCCATTGCTGTAATACATCAATCTTTCAATAGGGCGTCCTTCTATTAATGATTCGTTTACAATTTCTTCGCAATCCTCTAATTTAACATGCAAATACAAATAGTTGCTTGGCTCTATCCTGACTAAGGGGCCTGCTTCGCAAAAGCCGTGGCAGCCGCTCTTTTTAACGCCTATGCCTTCTTCTTCCTTGGTTAAATCCACATCAACCAAAAGTCCCCTTTCTTCTACCAAGGCTTTTATCTTTTCATAAATAGCCAGGGAGCCTCCGGCCAAACATCCTGTACCCGCGCATACCAAGACTTTCTTTCTTTGTTTATCCAGGGACTTTTTATACAAATCAACCAATGATAATAATTCATTATAATTTCTAATCATTATACTGCCTCCTTCTTAATGCTATTAAGAAGCTCAACAACTGCCTCAGGTGTCATTTTGGGATATACGACATCATTAACTGTTATAACAGGTGCCAATCCGCAAGCACCCAAACATGATACTGTTTCTACGGTAAAGAGCATATCATCTGTAGTATTTTTCTTATCGCTTAAATTTAATTCCTTATATATGGCTTTTAAAATGGGAATGGAATTTCTAACATGACATGCAGTACCATCACATATTTTTATTATATTTTTTCCTTTTTGCTCTAATGAAAAATTTTCATAAAAAGTAGCTATTCCATAAATTTTCGCATGGCTGATGTCGATTGTATCAGCTATATAAACCAATACTTCTTCCGGTAAATAATGATATTCTTTTTGGACTTCCTGAATAATGCTGATAATCTTTTTCTTATCGCTATTATGTCGTAAAATAATTTCGTTAACCTTTTCCTTATAACTTGTGTCGAACATATAACACCCTTCCTTTCATGTGCAATTATTGTTGTCCTATGTTAATAATATATCAATCCCTAGGTTAAAGGCAAGGAAATCTTTGAATAATGAACAAATCTTAATAATAAAACGTTTCCCAACAATGCACAATTCTTAGCAAGTGAATTTGATTCAGGTGCAAATGTTTTCATGAACGGCATAAATAAAAACCGTAAATAATTTACGGTCTTAATATTCTCATTATTTTATTGTAATGATGGGGTTTATCAGCAGCACTTATTTATATTCTTGCAACGCCCGTATCTCTTGCTGCCTGGGCAACCGCATGTGCAACTGCCGGTCTTACCCTTTTGTCAAAAGGCATTGGAATAATATAATCCTCAGTCAGTTCTTCATCTGTTATTAACTCTGAAAGTGCCTTTGCTGCCGCTAACTTCATTTCTTCATTAATTGTTTTTGCCCTTACATCAAAGGTCCCTCTGAATATTCCGGGAAAAACCAATACATTATTTATTTGATTGGGATAGTCGCTTCTTCCCGTTCCAACAACCCTTGCCCCTGCCTTTTTTGCCGATTCGGGGTCTATTTCCGGCACAGGATTTGCCATTGCAAACATTATGGCATCCTTATTCATAGATCTGACCATTTCTTCAGTTACTATATTAGCTTCAGAAACCCCTATGAATACATCTGCTCCAATTAAGGAATCAGCCAAGCTGCCTGATTTCTTATGCTTGTTTGTAACCTCTGCCAATTCTTCTTTAGCCCAGTTCATTCCTTTTTCTCTTCCCTTATAAATTATGCCTGTTCTGTCAACAATCAGCATATCCTCAACACCCATATTAAGGATCATATGTGCAATGGCAACACCTGCAGCACCTGAACCGTTTATTACAACTACCAAATCTTCCATCTTCTTCTTGGTAATTCTCAGCGCATTCATTAAACTGGCTAAAACAATAATTGCAGTACCATGTTGATCATCATGAAATACGGGGATTGATAAGACCTCTTTAAGTCTTCTTTCAATTTCAAAGCACCTTGGCGCTGATATGTCCTCCAAATTTATTCCGCCAAAAACCGGTTCAATCATTTCGACTATTTTAACTATTTCATCCGCATCCTTAGTTTTAACACATATGGGAAATGAATCAACCCCTCCAAGTTCTTTAAACAATACAGACTTACCTTCCATCACGGGAATGGCAGCATAGGGACCTATGTCTCCAAGCCCTAAAACAGCTGTTCCGTCTGTTACTACCGCCACTATATTCCCTTTGGAAGTATAATCGTAAACCTTATTTTCATCCTTATGTATTTCTTTGCATGGCTCTGCAACCCCAGGAGTATAAGCAAGACTTAAGGAATCCTTATCGGTAACCGGCACCTTACTCATAATATTTAACTTTCCCTGATTATCCTTGTGGAGTTTTAATGCTTCATCTCTTAATGACATTTTTCTACCATCCTTATATTATTTTGTATTGTTCTTTTCCAAGCTTATACAAGTCATTTCCCTCATTGTCTATAATAACCGTAACAGGAAAATTTTCTACCCTTAATTTATATATTGCCTCTGCTCCCAAGTCAGGAAACGCAATAACTTCCGCATCCTTAATTGCTTCAGCTAAAAGTGCCCCTGCACCACCTATTGCCGCAAAATACACAGCCTTATTTTTTATTATGGATTCAACAACCTGCTGATTTCTTAAGCCTTTGCCTATCATGCCTTTCAATCCCTTTTCCATCAAAAGGGGTGCATAAGCATCCATTCGCCCGCTGGTGGTAGGTCCTGCCGAACCAATTACCTGTCCCGGCTTTGCCGGGCAAGGTCCCACATAGTAAATAGTCTGATTTTTTATATCCATGGGAAGTCCTTCACCATTTTCAATTAATTCAGCTAATCTTTTATGGGCTGCATCACGACCTGTATAAATTATTCCGCTTAATAAGACTCTGTCTCCCGCCTTAAGGTCATTTATAACTTCATCAGTTAAAGGAGTATTAATTACCTTTGTCATGTTAACCCCCTAAATTATTGCTTCTTGATGCCTTGCAACATGGCATTGAATATTTATTGCAACAGGCATACTTGCTATATGTGCAGGAAAAGTTTCAATATTTACCGCTAATGCTGTAGTCCTTCCGCCAAAACCTTGAGGTCCTATGCCAAGTTTATTTATTTCTTTTAGCAGTTCCTTTTCTAATTGTGCTATCTTTGCATTAGGATTATGTTCCCCAACCTTTCTAAGAAGAGATTGTTTGGCAATCAGGGTTGTTTTTTCTATGGTTCCTCCGATTCCTATACCCACTATAATTGGCGGGCATGGATTTGAACCTGCTTTGTCCACTGTGTCTATTACAAATTTTTTAATGCCTTTCGTGCCGTCAGAAGGTTTAAGCATTGCAAGAGCGCTCATATTCTCACTACCTCCCCCTTTTGGAGCAAGTATCAGTTTTATTTTATCCCCATCCACTATTTTTGTGTGAATGATTGCAGGAGTGTTATCCCCTGTATTTTTTCTTTCCATGAAAGGATCATCTACTGCAGATTTACGGAGATAACCATTTAAATATCCCCTTCGCACTCCTTCATCAATTGCTTCATTTAAACTGCCACCTACTAATCTAACATCCTGTCCTAACTCAAGAAAAATAACTGCAAGTCCGGTATCCTGACATATGGGTACATTATTTATCCTTGCAATTTCTTGATTTTTTAAAATATCTGACAATATCTCCTTGCCTAAAGGGGATTCTTCTTTATCAACTGCTTCCTCCAAAGCCTTTCTTACATCCAAAGGAAGATAATAATTTGACTCTATGCAAAGCTGTTCTACAGTCTTGGTTATCTCCTCCACATTAATTTCCCTCATCATTACTCCTTCCCAATAAACTGAAATTAATATTATTCCTTTTATTTCTCAACTGCCTTAAACATAATATCGACCGGTGCTTTCATGTCCGTCCATATTTCAAAAGCTTCAGCACCTTGATATACAAGCATGGGCAGACCGGCTACAACTTTGCATCCTTTTTCCTTAGCATCCTTTAATAATTTGGTTTCCATTGGGTTGTATACAATATCACATACTGTAAGCCCCCCGTCTAATAAACTTTTATCCAAAGGACTCTCATCAATATCAGGCAGCATCCCTACGCTTGTAGTGTTAATTAAAACCTGTGAATTGTTGATTGCTTTTTTCATTTTTTCATACTCCATAGGTATGGCTGTACAATTTGATATTTTTGCTGCTTCATTTGCCAATGACCGAGCCTTTTCATGTGTTCTGTTGCATATGTATATTTTTAGGGCACCGTTTAAAGCCAATGTTAAGGCTATAGCTCTGGTTGCACCTCCGCTTCCAAGAATAAAGACACTTTTGCCCTTTATTTTTTCACCTGCAGTTTCTTCAAATGATCTTAAGAAGCCCCTCCCATCGGTATTATATCCTTTCAAAGTTCCCCTGCTGATTTTAACCGTATTGACTGCACCTATCAGTTTTGCGTATTCGTCAATATCATCAAGATACTCCATTATATCTACTTTATAGGGCTTTGTAACATTAAAGCCATCAAAATTCATTTTGGATATACCTTTAACAACAGTTTCTAAATTATTTTTTGTAACCTCTATGGGTATATATATTTTATTCAAATTACATTTTTGAAAAGCTGCATTTTGCATTAGTGAAGAAAGGGATTGTGATAATGGGTATCCCAATAATCCCACTAACTTCGTATCTGTATTTATATTCAACATCAACCTCCACGTTTTACACACCTTTATTTTATTTAAATTATAGCATATAAATGCTGTCAATGTTATATAAAAATTTTCATGATTATGGAAATTATTGTAATATTTTTCTTATCTATTGCAAATACTAAGCAATAATATTATAATTATTAAAATATGCGGCCGATAACCGCCCCCAAATCCTAATAAAAACGAGGTCCTTAATGACTGAAGAAGACAAGAAAAAATTTATTGTTAACGTTGCTTTTATTGCCACAGTGTATGCGGTTCTTTATTTTATTTTTGTTTACATGATTCACTGGGTTATGCCCTTCCTCATTGGTCTTTTAATAGCCTTAGCACTTAGGCCTGTAACAAGGTTTGTTAATAAGTTTGTTAAAAGTACCGGAAAAGGCGTAGCTTTATTTGTTATAGGTGTGTTCTATGCTGTTGTAGTATTGGTATTATGGTTCTTATTTACATTTTTGTTTTCTCAGACCACAGAACTGATTAAAGTAATGCCTAAATTGTATTTTGCCAGGTTGGAACCATTGCTTTTGGAATTTAATGATTGGATTGTTGCAAACGCGGAAACTCTTTCTCCGGATGTAGCAAATACCATTTCCCAAATTGTAACAAATGGTATTAACTACTTGGCAAATATAATAAAAAATATATCTATTTCATTTGTACAGTTTGCAACAAGGTTTATATCAAATTTCCCCCTGTATTTAATATCTGTAATATTTACAATTGTTCTGTCTGTATTTATCAGTTTGGAATATGATTATATTATGGCTTTTATTAAAAGACAGCTCCCTGATAAATTTAATTCAACATTTGAAGGAGCACGAAAATTCGTATTCGGTACCTTGTGGAAAGTGATAAAATCCTATGCAATAATAATGATAATTACCTTTTTTGAACTGTTGATAGGTTTATCCATATTGAAAGTTAATTATGCCTTGCCCCTATCGGCCATTATTGCAGTCCTTGATATAATGCCTGTTATCGGAACAGGTGGCATAATAATCCCGTGGGCAATTGTTGAATTGATATTAAGGAATTATTTTGCAGGATTTGGTTTGTTGATATTATATGTTGCGGTAACAGTAGTAAGAAATATAATTGAGCCAAGAATTGTGGGTCATCAGATAGGCTTGCATCCAATCATAACAATCACTGCTATGTATGCAGGACTAAGACTGTTTGGTTTTGGAGGATTCATCATAGCACCGGTTGTTGCTATTACAGTAAAGTACTTAAATGATAACGGAAAAATCAAATTATTTAAATAATTTGTCATCAAAAAAAACTTCCTTGACTAAGTGTCAAAGAAGTTTTTTACAAGTACGGGGACATTCCTCTATTGCCTATCTTACAGAGACTATCCTTCAATAGAGGTGTGTCCCCCTTCCTCTAATACCAGCCTCTTAATTTCATAACTTCAGCAAC
>CAZTXR010000084.1:0-7823 GCA_964617605.1 uncultured Clostridia bacterium
TGTATAATGATTTTTATATAGGTTTTTTTCATTACCATTCAATCCTTTCAACCGGTAATGGATTTTGATTTGTAATTATCTTTTGAACTGTTCCGTTTTTTAAATGAATTACCCGATCTGCCATTTGGGTAATAGCTAAATTATGGGTTACCACAATTACTGTTTTTCCCATATTTCTGCATGTATCCTGCAATAACTTCAAAACATTTTTGCCTGTGTTATAATCCAAAGCACCTGTTGGCTCATCACATAATAGTATTTTTGGATTTTTTGCTAAAGCTCTTGCAATTGAAACACGCTGCTGCTCTCCGCCGGAAAGCTGAGACGGAAAGTTTTGCATTCTTTTTTCAAGACCCACCATTGTAAGGGCTTCCTTGGCATCATGCGGGTCTTTGCATATTTCAGAGGCAAGCTCTACATTTTCCAAGGCGGTCAAGTTCTGCATAAGATTGTAAAATTGAAACACAAATCCTACATCATGCCTTCTGTAATCTGTAAGCTGTCTTTCATTTAATCCGCTTACGATGTTTTTGTCCAATTCAATTGTTCCGTCATCACAGGAGTCCATCCCCCCAAGCATATTTAAAATAGTTGTTTTCCCCGCACCGCTGGGCCCCACTATTACACAAAATTCATTTTTATTTATAGTGAAATTAACATTATCAGCGGCAGGAATTTTGATTCCTCCCGTAAAATAATACTTACATACATCTTTAAAAACTACATAATCCTTCAAAGTTTTCACCCTTTTCATTTATATATAAAATAAATTATACCATTGCAGAACCCAATATACAATTTATTTATAATTTATTACACAGGATTTTGCCTTCCTTCATATTATAAGTTATGGTGCATATAATCTACTAAAAACGAAAAGAGGTGTATCCATGTTTAATGATTTTATGTCTTTGGATGTATTGACTACATTTGCAGGCCTGACAGCTGTAACAATGTTAATAGTACAATTCACAAAATTTTTAATTAAAAAGAGATTCGGCGATTCTTATGTAAGGCTTTACAGCTTCATAATAGCATTAATTTTAACATTCGTATTTGCCAGAGTGGGAGAAAATACTCAGGGAATTATAATGACAATTATAAACGCAATAATGATAACTGTTGCAGCTATGGGGGGATACGAAATGCTAACAGACCCCTTGGCAAGAAAATAATTGCCGCAAAATAATTTAAAGACAAGTTATCACACATTTTCATTTATAGAATAGTATGATAATGGGTTTAAGCCCAAATTATAATGAAAAGGTGTTATTATGGGATTTGTAAATAATGTAGCCGGAGATTCCGGCAGAAGATGCAATAATAATGTTGCAGGCAATACAGGAAGAAGATGTGAGTGTGTTTATGAATGTTTGCTTGAATTGTTAGAAATTGCAGGAGAAAGCAACAACACCGGCTGCTGCCACCGCAACAGCACTGTAAGCCCCGGCGGCGGCTCCTTGCAGCGAAGATGCGACTGCAACTGTGTATTTGAATGTCTCTACCAAATATTAAATGACTATTTTGAGGAACAAGACCCCTGCAGATGCCCCAGGTAAATAATGACAGCATCTGTCTTAACTGACAGATGCCGTTTTTTTATCTCTGATTTAATTATGCTTCTTCTAAACTTTTAATTATCGTGCTGTATTTTTTTATAGTGTCTTTCCACCTAATCTCAATGTAATTTATTTCAAATTCTTTAGCGATTATTTTCATGAGTCTGTTTAAACTGTCTTCCCTGTTAGCATTAGCCGCCTGCCAACGGTTAAAGGGCAAAGGCAGGCTGCTTATGGTTAACCCGAAACAACAAAGGGGAATTACTTTTATTCCCTTTGACCAGCCCACTCCCGCTTCAAAGGCTATCCAGGGACGACGAATAGATTCCTGGCTGCATATAAGGAGCATAATATCACATTGCTTTAAGCCATCATTTATTTTCATCAGCCATTCATCACCTAATTCAATGCTTTCAAAATCTGATGATACAAAAATATTCAGCGCATTTTCAAAGATTGTGTCTATTAGTTCTTTGATAATAAGGGTCAAGTCTTTGTTTTCATGAATGTGAGAAATAAAAACAGTGGGTTTAGGATATTTCATTTCTGCCTCCCAAAACAATTTGAATAATTTTATTTAAACTTATTATTTAAATCTTCTATAGCTTCTTTTGCTTCTTTAATCATGTCATCTATAATTTCCTGGCAGCTTTTTAAAGATTTTATAACCGACAAACTTTGACCTGCCTGTACTAGCCCCCATTCGACATCCCCGTCAATCGGTGCCCTTCTGCTGGTTCCCACTATTAAATCATGAAGCTGCTCATATGGAACATGCTGTTTTTCCAACTCAAGATATTTTTCGGTCATCTTATTTCTTAAACCCCTTACATGATTGCCGCGGATGTAACCCGTTATATCTGTATCGGAATCTCCTGCTGCAACAAGGGCATTTTTAGCATTTATGTGGGCAACACACTCCTTGGATGCATAAAATCTTGTTCCTGCCTGTATCCCTGATGCACCCATAACCAAGGCTGCAGCCAAGCCCCTTCCCTCTGCAAATCCCCCCGCAGCAACAAGAGGAATATTTATTTCAGGGATTACCTGGGTCATCAAGGATAAAGATGTCAATTTTCCTATGTGGCCCCCGGCTTCCATTCCTTCTATTATTAAAGCATCAGCACCGTTTTCTTCAACTCTTTTAGCCAATTTAATATTCGGAACGACAGGAATTACTTTTATTCCTGCATTTTTTAATTTTTCAATATATGGAAGAGGATTGCCTGCACCCAAGGTTACAAATGAAACTTTTTCATTGCAAAGCAAATCTATTTTTTCATCCTTGTCCTTATCCTGCAATACGACATTTACTCCAAATGGCTTATCTGTCAATCTTCTTGCTAAATCTATCTGCTCTTTAATCCAGGATACTTCTCTTCCTCCGCTAGCAATAATGCCTGCTCCGCCTGCATTTGAAACTGCTGCAGCTAAATGTGCTTCAGATACCCATGCCATGGCACCCTGTAAAATGGGATATTTGATATTTAATAATTCTGTTAGTTTAGTTTTCAATTGCAACCTCCATGTATGTATTAATAATAGTATAAGTGTTTATTTTGCATATATAATATACCACATTTCAATTGCTTTTAAACAGTATAGTTGCTTTATGACAAATCTTTGATTTGTAAATCTATGTGATTTTTACCTATCTCATTAATATCATATGGCGTTTCTTGATATATTATATTTATCCAATTTTTGAATAGAAGATTAGCATGACTTCTCCACTTTACATAAGGCGCTCTTGAGGGGTCGTCCTTTGGATAATAGTTTTGGGGAATATTGATGGGTTTGTTTTGGTCTACATCCCTGTCATATTCTTTTTTTAAAGTCAGAGGGTCATATTCCGAATGTCCCATGACAAAAATCCTGCTGTAGTCATCGGTAACAGCTATGTGAATTCCTGCCTCTTCTGATTCTGCCAGCACAAAAAGCTCTTCAACAGATAAAATGTCTTCCTTTTTCACCTCGGTATGTCTTGAGTGAGGAACATAAAAAACATCATCAAAACCATTTAAGAGCATACAGGTGTCATGCTTTTTTACATGTTCAAAAACACCGAAAACCTTAGACCCAAGTTCTCTTTTATCGAGTCCGTAAAAATAGTGAAGGGCTGCCTGGGCTCCCCAGCAAATATACATTACTGAAGTAACATTTGTATGAGAAAATTCTAAAATTTCCTTTAACTCATCCCAATAATCCACTTCTTCAAATTTCAGAAGCTCTACAGGTGCCCCCGTAATAATCATACCATCATACTTTTTATGTTTTACTTCATTTATATTTTTATAAAAGCTTTTCATGTGGCTTTGCAAAATATTTTTTGCTTCATGGGTCCCCGTATGAATAAATTCCACATTTATTTGTATGGGGCTGTTTGAAAGAAGCCTGACAAATTGCGTTTCTGTTTCTATCTTTGTAGGCATTAAATTAACCAAGGCTATTTCCAAGGGTCTTATATCTTGAGTCCTGGCTCTTTCACCACTCATCACAAAAATATTTTCTTCTTCCATTATTTTATAAGCAGGTAATTCAAAAGGTATTATAACAGGCATTTCAATCATCCTTTCAAGTATTATTCAAGAGCAAATTTAATATCATTTATTATATCATCAATATTTTCAATACCAACATTCAGCCTTATGGCCTCAGGCATTACACCTGCCTTTATTTGCGCCTCCTCCGTAAGCTGTCTGTGAGTAGTGCTGCCCGGATGAAGCACACATGTTCTTACGTCTCCTAAATGAACTACATTGTTTATCCACTTTAACTTTTTGGTAAATTCTCTGCCTGCTTGTGCGCCGCCTTTTATACCGAATAAAATCATGCCGCTGCCGCCCCTTGGCAAATATTTTTCAGACAAATCATAATATTTATCATTTTTTAGTTTAGGGTAATTTACCCATAATACATTTTCGTTTGCTTCAAGGAACTCTGCAACCTTCAGTGCATTTTCACAATGTCTGTCCATTCTCACGTGCAGTGTTTCAAGTCCCCTCAAATAAATAAATGCGTTGAAGGCGCTGAGCACTGCTCCGAAATCCCTTAATATGTGTGTTCTTGCCTTCGTAATATAGGCAGATTCTTTAAATGTTTCATAATAGCTTAAACCGTGATAGCTTAAATCCGGCTCTGTCAATCCGGGGAACCTGCCATTATCCCACTTGAAATTCCCTGCGTCGATTACGACCCCTCCCATGGCTGTAGCTTGACCGTCAATATATTTGCTGGTTGAATGTATAACTATATTTGCGCCATGTTCTATAGGTCTGCACAGATATGGAGTCGCAATTGTATTGTCAACAATAAAGGGCAGGCCAGCTTTTTTTGCCGCCTTTGAAATTGTTTCAAAATCCAATACATTAAGGCCGGGATTACCTATTGTTTCACCGAATATTGCCTTAGTGTTCTCCTTAACCAGGGATAATATTTCTTCTTCACTGCTGCCTGCTTCAAAAAATGAAGTTTCTATCCCTAACTTTTTCAGGCTTGATGACAATAGTGTAAATGTACCCCCGTAAATTGCAGTGTTGGCTACTATATGGTCACCTGCATTGCATATGTTCATTAAGGCCATTGTGGTGGCTGCCATGCCTGAAGATACTGCAAGAGCTCCAACTCCACCCTCAAGCTTTGCCATTTTATTTTCAAAAGCTTGAACAGTAGGGTTGCTTATTCTTGAATACATGTGTCCGGACTCTGTCAAATCAAACAAGCCTGCCACAAAATCAGGATCCTTGTAATTATATGTGGTGCTTTGAACCAAAGGATAAACTCTTGGCTCTCCTTCCTTGAATTCTTCTAAAGACTGCACCAATGCTGTTTCTAATTTAAAATTATTCTCCATTTTTTCCTCCTATTATCTTCCTTTTACGGGGACCTTCCTATTTAGCATAAAAAAAATCCTCCAATGAAGAGAGGAAAATATATTTATCTGCCGTCCCCTCATCTTTCAAAGATATCTTTGCCGGAATTAGCACCTTACAATTTGTAGGTTGCCGAGACTTCAGCGGGCCGTTCCCTCCGTCTCTCTTGATAAGAAGTTTTTATTTAATTGTTATTTAATCTATACTATATGAGTTTTTTTGTCAAGTAGTTTTTTTGTCTGCATATAATAATATTATTCCTTATGTAAATTAAAGAAAGGCGTGATATTATTGAAATATAATCCACCGAATAACGGATTTTACAAAGTTCGAAAAAAACTTACAGACAGCATCTTTTCTTTGGAAGAGGCACCGGGGGGAACTGCCGCACCAACAGAAGCGGCTAAGCAGGAGAGTGTGGGATATTTGTCGGTAAGTACTTTTACTGCCTCAGGGGCATTGCCTGTAGCGGATGTATTAATTACTGTTTATCAATTTGATGAAAATGGCCAAGAAAATGAAATAGGACATTATACAACGGATATCAACGGTCATGTTCCGCTGATTACATTGCCTGCATCATATGATCGTTTCAATCCTTTTGAAAGCCTTGAATACTACTTCTCAACTTATAATATGAGGGCTCAAGCAATAAACTATTACACGGTAAATATAATGGACTTTAGAATTTTCCCCGAAACAACAACTTATTTTACCCTTGAAATGATTCCGGCACCGGCAGGACCTGCTGAAAGGCCTGAAATGACAATTGTTATTCCTCCCAGTTCTCCGGATATATCAAATGATTGAGGAGGTCTTGTTATGAGCATTGAAATTCCAGGGCTTACGCAAGTTGTTATACCGGCGGCAATCACCGTGCATTTAGGTGCCCCTGACCAAGCTGCAGAAAATGTAACTGTATCTTTTCTTGATTATATAAAAAATGTTGCTTCCAGTGAAATTTATCCTACTTGGCCGGAGAGTTCACTCAGAGCTAATATTTATGCCATTACCTCTACTGCATTAAACAGAATATTCACTGAATGGTACAGAACAAGGGGTTATAATTTTGATATAACAAATGATACGCGATTTGACCAGGCCTTTGTTCCCGGCAGGGGTATATTTGACAGCGTTTCGGAGATTACCGATGAAATTTTTGACTCATATATTGCGAGGCAGGGGCAAATAGAGCCTCTTTATGCGCAGTTTTGTGACGGTCGCGTTTCTTTTTGCCCCGGACTTTTGCAGTGGGGTACGGTTGAGCTGGCACAGGAAGGCTTCACTCCATATGAAATTCTTCAATACTACTATGGAGACAATATTAATATCCTGACTGATACTCCTCTGGCAGAGGCCTATGAAACATATCCGGGAATCCCCCTTCAGTTGGGGGATAACAATCCCTATGTATTGTTAATGCAAATCATGCTAAATACTATATCCGCAAACTATCCGGCTATTGCTTTAATATCTAATCCGGAAGGAACATTCGATGAAAGAACACAAGCTGCCGTAACTGCCTTCCAGCAAATATTTAATTTGCCGGCTACAGGAATTATAGACAAATCTACATGGTACCAAATCAGAAGAATTTACACTGCTGTTACCAGGTTAGCGGAATTAACATCGTCAGGGTTGGCAATAAGCGACATTCCCGAATACACACCAGCCCCCGGACCTGAAGATGTAGTGCCTAGGGTTCAGGCAGTTCAGTATTTTCTAAATGTACTTTCAGTATATTACAACAGTATTCCTTCCGTCGATATTAACGGTATATTGGATACCCATACAAGATCGGCCATAATGGAATTTCAAAAAGTATTTAATTTGCCCATAACCGGTCTTGTGGATGAGCAAACTTGGAATACAATGTCCAATGCGGTAATAGGTATTTTGGAAACACTTCCCCCATCAGCTATAGCCCTGCCTGCATTGCTGTGGCCAGGTATTACATATCAATTGGGTTCTGAAGGGCCGGATGTTTACCTGCTTCAGCAATATTTGGCTTATATTGCATCCGTCCTGGCGGGTATTCCCCCTGCCGAGCCGGATGGTATTTACGGACCTCTGACAGAACAGGCAGTGAAAGGATTTCAAGAGTACTTTGGAATTGATGTTACCGGTGTCGTTGACAGATACACTTGGGGCAGAATAGTTCTCATTTACCGCAGTTTGAGGTTTGGAAATACAAGCAGCATAAGCGGTCTTGAGGGAATGTAAATTGAATCACCGGCACGCCGGTGATTTTTTATTTATTAATAAAAATTATGTTTAATTTAATAATATAGTGATATATATAACTTAGCAGTATATATAACTTGATACAAATGAATTAAATAGGAGGTTACAACAGTTACAAATAAACATAACAATGCATTACAAGATTAGA
>CAZTXR010000085.1:0-7736 GCA_964617605.1 uncultured Clostridia bacterium
CATGCTATAAATTCTGAATTTTCATATAAGGTTGGCCTTAAAAAAGAAAATATAGCCTTGTCAACAGTACCTCCAACGGCACCGCCGGCACCTTGTATGAGGCTTGACTTGCCATATGCGGTAGCTCTTCGTGATTTATTCAGAGATTATAAAATGAGAGCCCAGCAAAATACAAAATATATGGAATCAGATACTCGCGAAGCAGCTGTTACTCATACCATGAATATGATGATTTCAAGACTTACAAGCGCTGATATTCAGTCAACAATCACTCCTGACGAAGGAAGAAACGTGCCCTGGCACTATAATAATATTGCGGGCATTATGACCGCTAAACAATCTCTTACAGGTATGGACGGCTTAAGAGAAATGGTCAAGCTTGACAGAGAAGGACCCTTAGGCGCTGAAGTTCGTGAATTAAAAGAAAGAGCGATTTTATTCATGGAAGAAATGCTTGAAGTTGGCGGCTACTTTAAAGCAGTTGAGCAAGGCTTCTTTGTTGACAGCGGTAAATATCCCGAAAGAAACGGAGACGGCATTGCCCGTCAAATTGAAGGAGGAATAGGATACGGCTTTATTTACGAAAGAGATGAAGATTATTTCGCCCCTGTTTCAGTTCACTTTGGAAATAACAATATTCCGAAAGAATTTGCGAAAGCAAGTGATGCCATAGGCGGAGATACATTTGAAGACCGTTCGAAAATTCAGTATATTGATGAATTGGATGATCATGACAATGTTAATGTAAGACTTGAAGAAAACAAGAAATATTTTGATACAAAGCTTGTAAAACCTGAGGTTGAATGGAGAGCTGACGGTACGGTACTAATGAATATCTTCCTGCCATTGGATGAAAGAACAGCAGAATTTGCGGCAATTAAATGCGGTGAAAAGATGGGACTTGAAGATGTAACTGTTGTTCACAAACAAGTAATGCATCCATCAGAAGGAACCTATTGTGAAGTTAAGGGAAGAGTAAACTTTGATATTAATATTGATGAATTGATAATTCCTGAAAAACCGGAAATATTGTCAGAAGCTGAAATAAGAGAAGACATACAAAATAAACCATTGTTTGTTGTCGCAGCAACCGTTGGTGAAGATGAACATTCAGTTGGACTAAAGGAAACATTGGATATAAAACATGGAGGTATTGAAGGATTCGGTATTAAATATGAATATCTTGGAACTTCATGCCCGGTTGAAAAATTAGTTGATGCTGCAATAGAAACTAATGCCGATGCTATACTTTTAAGCACAATAATAACACATGATGATGTTCATATTAAAAATATGAAGAAGGTTCACGATTTGGCAATTGAAAAAGGAATCAGAGACAAGGTGATGATTATCTGCGGAGGAACTCAGGTTACAAATGAAATAGCATTGGAAGCAGGGCTTGATGCAGGGTTTGGAAGAGGTTCTCACGGAATTGACGTTGCAAGTTTCATGGTAAAGAAAAGAAGGGAAATGAAGGCATAATGAAAGTAAATGTATTGGTAGCTGAAATAGGGAGCACCACTACAGTAGTTAATGCATTCAATGGAATAGGCACTGATAACCCTGCCTTTGTAGGGCAGGGTCAGGCTCCTACAACCGTCTTGGAAGGTGATGTTACAATCGGACTTAAGGGTGCTGTTGAGGATTTAAGAAAAAACCTGCAAGCTGATGTGACCTGGGATGATATGTTGGCTACAAGTAGTGCTGCAGGCGGTTTGAAAATGACTGTTCACGGATTGGTTTATGATATGACTGTAAGGGCAGCAAAGGAAGCTGCTTTAGGAGCGGGAGGAATCATAAAAATGATTACTTCAGGCAGGCTTAGAAAAACCGATTTAAAAAAAATTGAAGAAATTAACCCTAATATTATCCTTGTTGCAGGAGGGGTGGATTACGGAGAAAGAGATACAGCAATTTACAATATGGAAATGATTTTGGCAATGAAATTAAATATTCCTCTTATTTATGCAGGAAATATTGAAAATCAGGAGGAAGTACGCTTAATGTGCCAAGAGGCGGGAAATCAGCTTTATATTGTAGAAAATGTATATCCTAAAATTGATACATTGGTTGTGGAACCAACAAGAAAGATAATCCAGGATGCCTTTGAAGAGCATATTATTCATGCTCCGGGCATGGCAAAGGTAAGAGATTTGATCAAGGGACCTATAATTCCCACTCCAGGGGCAGTAATGGAAGCAGCTAAGGTATTAAAGGAAGAAATAGGAGATTTAATTGTATTTGATGTGGGGGGAGCAACTACAGACCTCCACTCGGTAACTGAAGGCTCCAGCGAAATAAATTCAATACTGATAAGCCCTGAACCTGTTGCAAAGCGTACAGTTGAAGGAGACCTTGGGGTCTATGTGAATGTTATGCATGTTGTAGAAAAAATAGGTATGGATAATTTGAAAAAGGAATTTCCGGATGCGGATGAACTTTTGGAAAATTACAAGCCTATTCCGGAAACAGACAGGGAAAGACTCTTTGTTGAAAGGCTCACAAAGGAAGCAGTCCTTACATCCTTGGAAAGACATGCAGGGCATTTAAGATATTTCTATACTGCCTCCGGCAAAAAAACCGTTGCTGAAGGGAAGGACTTAACCGCAATTCAATATATAATAGGTACGGGTGGAGCTTTAACAAGATTAGAAAATAATAAACAAGTTTTGGAATCAGTAAAAACACAGGCTAAAGAGCAGGAATTATATCCTACCAAGGCTGCGAAAGTTTTAATAGATGAAGATTACATATTGTCTTCTCTTGGAGTTTTATCGAAAAGCTATCATGATGATGCTTTGATATTGATGAAAAAAAGTTTAAAAATATAGGAGAGAATATATGTATCCTAAGCTAATAATAGACTTAAAAAAAGTAGAGAACAATCTTCAAAAAATCACTGAAATGGTAAAAGGTTCAGGCTTATCATTAATGATTGTTACAAAAGGTTACAGTGCTGATATGGAAATTTATAAGCTTTTAGAAAAATCAAATATTGATTATTTGGCGGATTCCCGTGTCCAAAACCTTAAAAAATATGAAGGAACAAGCAAGGAAAGGGTTTTGTTAAGACTGCCCATGAATTCGGAAGCTTGGGAAGCAGTAAAATACTGTGATATTTCACTTAACTCAGAGTTAAAAACAATCAGAAGCCTAAATGAGGCGGCAGAAAAACAAAACAAAATTCATAAAATTCTTCTTATGATTGACTTGGGAGATTTAAGAGAAGGAATATTCTTTAAAAATGAGGATGAAATATATACTACAGTTGAAGAGATATTAAAGCTAAAAAACATTCAGCTTTTCGGTCTTGGAGTAAATCTTACATGTTATGGAGCGGTTATTCCAAAAAATGAAAATCTGTCTGTATTAGTTGAAATCGCCGGAAAAATAGAGCAAAAATATAGGATTAAGCTCAATATGATTTCCGGAGGGAATTCGAGTTCTATTTATTTAATAGGAAAAAAAGAACTTCCGGACGGAATTAACAATTTAAGAGTTGGCGAAGCATTTCTCTTAGGCGGTGAAACTGCTTACAGCCAACCATTAAAAGGATTTTACGATGATGCTTTTACACTTGAAGCAGAAATCATTGAATTAAAAGAAAAGCAATCCCTTCCCATAGGGGAGACAGGAGTAGATGCTTTTGGCAACAAGCCTGTTTATGAAGACAGAGGTATTATACAAAGAGCCATAATAGCAGTAGGAAGACAGGATGTGGATCCTGATGCCCTGCATCCTATAGACTCAAAGATAGATATACTTGGTGCCAGTTCAGACCATTTGATACTTGATATGTCAAAGTCAGACAGAAAGTATAATGTGGGAGATACAGTTAAATTTAAACTAAGCTATTCAAGCTTGCTAAGAGCTTCAACAAGCAGCTATGTGGATAGAGAGTATCGTAGGTAGTATCATTGGGTATACCGGGGCGCACTGCCCAAATAAGGTCCTCCTTTCGGAGGACCTTATTGTTGTATATCTTCAATTGTTTTAACAATGCTGTGCGTTATTGGTTTCCATTCGATTTTCTTAAACTTAAACAATGCAACTATTGATATAGGAACATATGTAAAAATGAATATCGGAAATGAAAATACATATTTTATTTTCTTTACAGCAGAACAATTTATGTTTTTCCACTCGGTAATGGTTGTTAACAGACCCATGGCAAACAATACAAGGTATGAATTCAGTGCCGACATTAACACTGCATTTGTAGTCTCCCTCATTAACTCGGAATAAATTCCTATGTTAATTAAGCCAAAATAAAAGAAAAATAAATTCACGGCTACACTTGTCAAGGTCAGAAATAATGCAGGCATAATTGTTACAAACATGTCATAACAGCAAAAGCTTCTTTTTGTATATATGCTTTTAATTAAGCTTTTGCCGTAGTTTGCAAACACCTGATAAAAACCTTTAGCCCATCTCAGCCTTTGATGCCAGGATTGTTCAAACAAATAAGGTTGCTCATCGTATAAAATTGCTTTATCGCAATAGCCTATTTTTATTCCTTCTATTGCATTATCTACTGAAAATTCAATATCTTCTGTCAGTAAATGATGCTTCCAGCCATTGTTTTTGCGGATTATTTCATCGCTTACCATAAATCCTGTGCCTGATATGGCACAACCGGTATTTAAAATCATCCTTGCATTATTGAGATATTTGGCTTCCCTTAAGAACCAAAGCGAATAACCCGCTGATAACCAATTTGTATCATAATTTTTTGAGTTTCTGTAACTTGTAACAATTTTATATCCATTATCAAAGATTTTGTTCATTTCGCAAATATAATTTTCATCAAGCAAATTATCTGCATCAAATACAAAGTATCCATCATAAATATCACTGCTCTTTATTATATTTTTAAATGCATAATCAAGTGCGTAGCCCTTCCCAACATGCTGTCTGTTGAATCTTTCAAACACTTTTGCACCTGCATTTCTTGCAACCTCTGCCGTATTATCCGTGCAATTATCAGCTACCACATATATATCTGCCAATTGCTTAGGGTAATTTTGTCTTTTTATACTGTTTATCAATTGACTGATAACTGAACTTTCATTTCGTGCTGCAATTACAACAGCATATTTATGATTTGTTGAAGCCTTTAATTCTTTGCTTTTCATAAACAATGATACAAATACATATATTACTTGATAAAAATAAAACCCTGTAAATAAAATAAATATTATTAAATTGAATATACTTATAAACGATAACAATTTATTACCTCCATTTTGCGGCTACTGCGACTATAACATTTCCAAAAGCAAAATCATATTAAGGATTCCTTAAATATAATTTAACATTTTATGGCTATTTGATTTACTTAAATTACAGCATTTGTGAAGGTAATATTATTGTTTCAATATTATGATTTTTTATGCTATTGGCATATTCCTAAATTTTCCTAAACTGATGGTTACAGTTAAATTTTAATGAATTGACACTTTGAATGGCATATATTATACTATATGTAATAAAATAAATAGGAGTGTGCAACAAAAATGGATGATGACGGTATAAGTCAAGTCGCATTATTAATAATTATGTTATTGATATCTGCATATTTTTCAGCTGCAGAATCAGCTTTTCTAAATTACAGTAAATCCCGAATGAAAAATTTACCTACAAGCAACAGAAAGGCGAATATGGTTTTAAGACTGGAAGATAACTATGACGACCTTATGTCAACTGTACTGATTTTTAAAATCATAGCAAATATTACGGCCGCATCTTTGGCTGTTTTGATTTTTTCTGAAATGTTTATTTCAAATGGAACTGTACTTTCAACTGTTATTGCAATTTTAGCAGTATTGTTAATCGGTGAATTAATTCCTAAAGGATTGGTAAATATGGCTCCGGAGAGGGCTGCAATGATCTTGGCTCCTTCCATAAGTTTTTTTGTTTATATTTGTAGTCCTGTCAATTTCCTTCTTTCAGCCTTAAAAAAAAGGATTTATAAATTAGCTAAGGCTGAAGAGCTTCCGTCAATTACTGAAGATGAATTAAGAACAATGATTGATGATGTAGAGAACGAAGGAGTAATAAATAAAAGTGAAAGTGATTTAATTCGTTCTGCAATTGAATTTAACGAAACAGTGGCAGAGGATATATATACCCCAAGAATAGATATTGTGGGTATTGAAGAAAATGAAAGCTTGGATTCAATAAAGGAAAAATTTATATTAAGCGGCTATTCAAGGCTTCCTGTTTTTGTGGGGGACATGGATAATATAATTGGAGTAATCCATGAAAAAGACTTTTATCAGGCTTTAAACAGAAAAGAAAAAGAAATCAAAAGACTTATTTCGAAGACTATCTTCATTACTCCCAATAAAAAAATATCCGAGCTCCTAAAGGAATTGCAGCTTTCCAAGGCTCACATGGCCGTTGTAATAGATGAATATGGGGGTACAGAAGGTATTGTTACCATGGAGGATATTATTGAAGAGTTAGTCGGGGAAATTTGGGACGAACATGATGAAGTAATTGAATGGTTCAAAAAAATTGATAATGACAAATATTTGATTTCCTGCAATGCGGATGTTGAAGATATGTTTGATCTGTTTGATATTGAAATTGATGAAGAACTTGATATTACTACGGTTAATGGGTTTGTAACCATGCTGTTTGAAGGAATACCGGAAGAAGGCGGGAGGATAGTTTACAGGGACCTTGATATTACCGTTACAAAGGCAGAAGCGAAAAGAGTTATAGAAATTCGAGTTGAAAGAATAAAGGCAGAAGAATCATTACAATATAAATAAATATGAATTAAAAATATAAGACAGACATATTAATTAATATGTCTGTTTTTATGCCCTAACCCCATTTCTTAAAGTGTTTTTTCTGAGAAATGGTTGCTAGGTCAAACACACAGAATTCCCAATTTATGCAAGCCAGGCGAGCTGATAAATTGGTGAATTCCTCTGCGTATGTCTAATTCTCGTATATTGTAAGGGGTGAATCCGTGAAAAAGTTGTGGTTTGGATTAATTTTTTTTGGTCTTTTATTTTCTTTTCTGAACAAAAATCCTGAAACAGTTACAAATGTTCTTTTTTTTGATTTAGATAAATCAGTTCATTTGATTTTGAATTTAGTACCTATTATGGCATTCTGGACAGGGTTAATGAGGGTAGTTGAAAAAACAAATATACTGGATAAGTTTTCAACAATTTTACAGCCTATGGTAAGATACCTCTTTAGGGATGTACAAAATGACAAAAGGGCGGTGAATGCTATTTTAATGACATTAGCTGCCAATTTGTTCGGAATCGGCAACTCTGCCACTGCATTTGGAATTAATGCAATGAAGGAAATGCAAAAAAATAATATAAAAAAACATAGAGCAAGCAATGCCATGTGTATGTTTTTGATAATTAATGTTTCATCAATTCAGCTTATACCTTTAAATGTTATTAAGTTAAGAGCAAATTCCGGCTCCTTGGCGCCTTCGGAAATTTTGGCTCCCACCCTGCTTGTAACGACATTTTCCACCTTTGTTGCAATAATATTTGCCAAGTATTACGAAAGGAAAAAATTATGAATATTTCTGATTTATTATTGCCTTTATTGATAGCAACAATATTATTTTACGGGATAATACAGGGGGTTGATATATATTCTGCCTTCGTTGAAGGAGCCTTGGATGGAGCAAAATCAGCGCTTAAAATTTTCCCTTATATTTTAGCGATTATATTTGCAATTAATTTATTTATACAATC
>CAZTXR010000086.1:0-3531 GCA_964617605.1 uncultured Clostridia bacterium
TAAGTTCCTCATAATATAAATTATTTTACCACAAAGAAAAAAACATGTCGAGATATAATTTCAAGGAAATATAATTAACGTTGCTTTCCCAAGGATTGCTTGATATCAATTATCAATTATTTCTTTATTATTATTCTTATTTATATTTGATTTTAATAAGAATTGTGATAAAATAGTAGGAGATGTAACATTTACCAATCATAATAAAAGGAGAAAGTTCTATGAGGAATCGATTTTTAGCATTTGTATTAGTACTGATCATGTGCTTAGCTTCAGTCCAAGTTACTGTGTTGGCTGATGACTTTGTCGCAGAAGGTACATCCGATCATGGATTTGTGTCAGAAATATCACTTTATACCGGAGGAAAATGTGATATACACATTCTTCTCTACTCAACACTTACAGGAGAGCCTCTATCTCAGGCAGAATTGGAAGGACTGCAGCCTTATGCTGTTATCAGAAGGATGGATGAAAGCGAATATATGCGCGAGTATTTTTCTTCTTATGAAATGATGCTTAGTGTGCCGGAACCCGGAAACTATTTGTTTAGCATTTGCATATATGAAGATAACCTTGAAATTAAGGAGGCAATGATTAGCATTACAGAAGATTTTTTTGACCTTCAAAGCAGCGAATACACTTATTCCGCTGAAGAGATTAAGAGCATGTGCAAGGAAATGATTTTTTCTGTTCACAATCTTGAATTTGAAGGCTTTTCGGCTGAAGAATCTATGAAAATGAGTGCAAGAGAGGTAAGGGGATTTTTAGAATCCTTAGGTTTTTACAATGAAGAATTCTTAGCCGCCTTAAGAACTGAATTAAGCACTGTTGAAAATGGAAAGTATCTTCCTTTTCTATCATTAGTTGAACAAAGTGCAGCTGATATTCAGGAAAATCCGAATTATGACGAGACCTTTGTCGTGCCAATGTTTACTGATGTATCTGAGGATGAATGGTACTTTATTTATATAGCTATAGCATCAGACTCCGGACTGCTGAAGGGTAAAAGCGATGGAATATTTGCACCTAATGATAACATGACAGTAGCAGAAGCTATAACTCTCGCTTCAAGAATGAATGTCTTTCTTCATGATAATAATCCGCAGGACTATTTTGAAAGCGGCAGCCCCTGGTATCAGCCTTATGTAGATTATGCGAGAGAAAGCGGACTTCCATGGCAATACTCAGATTACAACACAAAAATTACAAGGAAAGAATTTGCCCATATTTTCAATAGCATCCATGAAATTAACAACAATATATTAGAGGAAACATTTGGAATCATTGAGATTAATGCGGTAAGTGACGGTGCTGTTCCTGACGTACCAATAAACAGTGAGTATGCTGCTGATATTTACAAGCTATATCGCTTAGGTATTATAGGTGGCAGCAACTCTGCAAGAGAATTTTTTCCTGACAGCAATATTAAGCGCAGTGAAGTAGCCGCAATAATATGTCGACTTTTAGGATTTGAAATCCAGGAATTCACACTGTGATTTCTATAATCAACTGATAAAATATTAATGCTCGGCTGCTTTTGCAGCCGAGCATCTTTGCTTTATTGGCATTAAACTTTAATATGCAGGCTAATTTTAGAAAGTAAATCTTTCGAATATTTCACCTTCTATACTTATTATTTCACCGATAGGAATTATACTTCCGTCATCCATCAGGAGGGCCCGCTCATATTCATCAATTTTTTTAAGAGAACCTGTGGCAACAATATATGCTCCCCCCTGTTTTTCGGCATCCGGTTTAAAGTATGTTATTGATATTTCAGGCTCTTCTTTAATAAAATCTGACGCGATTTGCAGCCTGTGGCTTAAAATATCCTTCATATATCCGTCTAATTCTATTCTTTCATCGGTCAGCCTTGCAGTTTCCTTAATGGCAGCTCCGTGACCGGTCAAGGCCGCAAAGGGTGAAAATTGAGCTGCCCTGTCCATGGCCTTCATGGGAGGATGTTTTTTCGAGACAGGATGCGGCAAATGTATAATGTCATCATATTTTCCGCTCATTCTTTATGACCCCCAATCTGCTTGTTCCTGTCGATAGTGGTGGCTCCTTCTTCCAAATTCATACCCTTTATAACTGCATTCTTCCCATATTTCTTTTTTATTTCCAACAATGTTTCCTGTACCTTTCTTTCCCGCTCAAGCCGGGCTTCTTCTTCCTCTTTTATCTCCCTCTCAGCCTGGCAGTCTGTAAAAATATTAAGCTGTTGGAAATTATTATCCCTTTGGATATCTTGAACTTCTTCTTCACCCGCCACGCGATTTGCTGCAATGTTGATTCTTCTTATCAGAAGATTCTTGTCAACGATGCGGCCAAACAAGTCCATGGCTCCATCCATAATAAGCATAGCAGAGGAGGTCTGCCTGCCCAAATTTGCGGTGCCGTGAGCAGCCTTGGGTATGGACCGCCCATAGTTGTCAATGGTAACAGCTCCCCGGTATTGCTTTTTTATATCCGGATTTGTCAAATTTTCAATATCATAGCCCACTGTCAAGGTTAGCTGATCTGTCACAAGTTTTTTGTCCACCAAATCAAGCACCAGCAAGTCAACCATCTCTCGCACAATCAATTTTGCCTTATGGAAGGGATAAGGGCAGTGAAGGACCTGGCCTGAACCAAGGCTGTTTGATTTTGGTTTATAGGCCTTAATTTGAGAAATGCTACAGGGCTCCCAACCCCAGGCATGGTCTATCAAAAGCTCCGCATTTATTCCGAATAATTTATAAAGCAAGTCCTCATTGTAGTAGTCGTTGGCTTTTCCTATAGAACATCTGGCTATGTCACCCATGGTAAAAAGACCATGCACCTCCAGTTTCTTTGCATAGCCCTTACCCACACGCCAAAAATCACTTATGGGACTGTGGGACCATAGGAGGCGGCGGTAGCTCATTTCATCCAATTCAGCAATCCTTACACCATTTTTATCTGCAGCTATATGTTTGGCCTGAATATCCATAGCAACTTTACAAAGATAAAGATTTGACCCTATTCCCGCCGAAGCGGTTATGCCGGTATTTTTCAGAACATCCAAAATCATTTTCTCGGCAAGCTGGCGGGCTGACAACTTATAGGTATTTAAGTAATCGGTAACATCCATAAATACCTCATCAATGGAATATACATGGATATCTTCAGGAGCAAGGTATTTTAAATAAATATTATAAATCCGTGTGCTGTAGTCTATATAAAGTGCCATTCTGGGCGGGGCAACAATATAGTCCACCCCTTTTTTGACTTTTTGAACTACTTCAAAAAGCCTGGCTCTGCCTGGGATACCATATGCTTTAAGCGAGGGGGAAACAGCCAAACAAATAGTTTTTTCGGTTCTGCTTGCATCGGCCACAACAAGGTTGGTTGTCAGCGGATCAAGGCCTCTTTCCATACACTCTACCGACGCATAAAATGATTTTAAATCGATTGAGATATAAGTTCTGTTCATATTCATTCTCCTGATAATCTGCCGTAAATAATTATAACCAATACTTCAATTATAGTCAATGCAGCCTTATCGCAATT
>CAZTXR010000086.1:3631-5371 GCA_964617605.1 uncultured Clostridia bacterium
GATGACAAATATTCCAAAATTATGTCCCGTGAGGATGTGGACAAAATCCTTGGTTTTTGGGTCCCTTTCAATTCTTCCGGATTTATATCCAGAAACTTGTCCATATTGAGAAAATGGAAATTTTGCATACCCACTGTATAATATCTATCCTTTAGGACTTCTTCATCTTCAAAGAGTAATTCTTTTAGCTTCTTTTCACTTTTTGAATATACTGCCCTCAAACCTTTAGAGAGCTGATAAAACTCCGTTGTCCCAAGGAAGGCATCATCCCTGAGTATATGGGTGAGAGTTTTCTTTAGTTGGTCTCCGCTTATTTTAACCATATATATCTGATCATCATAAGGAAAGATTTCAACAATATTTCCATACTCCACTATGGGTCCTAATTTTTCACCCCTTATGCTGCCGGAGCCCAAAAACATAATATCTATGCCTAAGCTTTCCTTAAAAATGTCCGCAAACAAATTTCCTAAGGATGTTTCAGTATTTCTTTGTGGATGGGTCAGAGTTTTATTAAACCTGGTTATAATCCTTTGATATTTGCGGTCTGTAATATCCTTATACCTGTTTATTACTTCCTCCAATTGATAATCTTTTTCCGAAGTAAGGTGATTTATAGGCTCTAACTTCCAAGTAAAGGAGTGGATGCAATTATTATCTGTATCAACCTCAATATCAAATCGCCCTATATTATCAGTTCCCTCTCCTGCATGAGCGATAACTATGCCATTTTCGCACAGGGGCTCCTCCATAAAGGTATGAGAGTGTCCCCCTATAATAATATCTACTCCCCATTCCTTTTTCAACAAACCTGCAAGCTTTATGTCTTCATTAATGCCTATATGGGTTAACAAAACGGTAAAATCAATGTCAATGGCATTGTAGGCATTGCATATTTTGCCTATTTCTTCTGCCGCCTCTGCAGTATCAACATAGGAGCCTACCGTAATATCAGTTTTTGCCTGCAAGAGGACTTCCTCAGTTATAATGCCTATGAATAAAATTTTCATATTATCCATTTCAATTATTTTATAAGGGGAAAATAGCCTGCTGCCGTTCATCTTAATATAAAGATTTGAATTTATAATGGGGAATTGGGCACATTTTTCTATAAAGAGCAAATGTGAAATTCCGTAGTCAATCTCATGATTTCCAATAGTCACCACATCGGGAGACAGTAAATTCATTATTTCAATTGTGGAAATTCCTTTAAATTCTGAATCTATGACCGAGCCCCTGAACATATCCCCTGCAACAGCATAGATAACATTCTCCTCCTGCTGACGAACTTTATTTATATAGCCTGACAGCATTGAAACCCCGCCGACATTTAATTCTCCAATCTGCTCCTGCAAAAAATCGCCGTGCAGGTCATTGGAATGCAATATGGTTAGCTTTTTAATATTTTTCATAGGTGCTCCTTAAAGTAATATAAATTCCGCTTTGCCCTAATTGTCTGTAAAGTCTACAGGTAAAGGCTCCCAGGCATCAGTTATTGCATCATATTTATAAACATTGTCATTTTCAATATTTATGGCATAAAATACTTCCCTGACAAAACTGTCTCCATGATCCGTGCCCATTATTACCAAATAGCACAATTGGTCATTTACATATTCCCTTTCTCCTGTAATGAGCAGCTTCATGCCTAATTGAAAATAGGTATTTGAGTCCTCTAAAAGCTCAGTAAAGACATATTCAATGTGTTCATAAATAAGGGACTCCGTTTCCGGCTCATCT
>CAZTXR010000086.1:5471-7670 GCA_964617605.1 uncultured Clostridia bacterium
CTCCCTGCTCCCCCACAAGCTCAATATCCTGAGAAGGTTTTAATGCTTTATCTGTTTTATTGCAGCCCATATTAAATGTAATTAATGACGAAAGGATGCAAATTAATATAATTTTCCCCACTTCCCGCCTCCCGTGCTTTTTTTATTTTTTTATAATGTCCCCTGCTGTCTTAGCAATATCTCCCGCTGTTTTTTGAGATATTTTGGCAAGGTCTCCCGCTGTCTTGCCTGCAGTTTTAGCAATGTCACCGGCTATTTTTTCTGTAGTTTTAGCTAAATCACCGGCTGTTTTTCCGGCTGTTTTGGCAAGATCTCCTGCTGTTTTAATTTTCTTTTCCACTTATTTCACCTCCTTTTATAATATGACTCTTTTTTAAATTTTATTTACCCTTTTAATTTTATTGCTTGCTTCACAATAGAAAAATCTCCCTAATTTAGCCCACTGATCGCACAAATACATATTCAAACCCATCCTCTCCCCTATACAAGGGGTCATATCCGAAATGTTTTATGACAAGATTGTCAATGTCTAAAAATTCATAAGAAAATTTTCCGAACATCTGATGAGGTCCGCCTTCTACAACTCCGAATAAATCTATATAAATAAGATCATTGTCATCATCGGATGGCTCCCAAAAATCCAGAGGTACCCTAAAGTAACAGGAGCCCTTCATTTCATAGCCCTCATTCAGATCAAAGCAGACCAGCTTATACCATTCTTCATCCTCACTTGTAAGGTCTGAAAAAGTAAGCAGTATTTCTTTTTCACGCCCCTCAGGGTCATAGTAATTGCAATACCAATCTCCCTCAAAGCTGTAAATATCACTTTCATAGTAGTCAAAATTGTAAAGAGTGTAATAGGATATATCAAGTACGCCGTACTCCGGAAGAATAAGAGTTGAGTCCATGCCGCTCAATATGGGGAATACCGTTATTTCTTGGTCCTTATAGCTTACTGTAAGCTCCGTATCAGCATGAATATCCCCCGCATTTGTCTGAAGAAGTATAGGTTCTGAATTACCGGAATAAAGTTCTGCCCCATCCTTATCTTTAATTAGGATTTTGGACTCAAAGTATCTTGGAATAATCAAATAAAGCTCATCCCCGCCGTTTTCTACTGTTTGTATATCTTCCAATTCCGGTAAAAAGTATAAGAAATCCTCAAGGTCTTGACTTTCGGCATAAAGCTGCAAATCTCCGTATTGGTTATAACCTAAAAATGCCAGGGCCAGCAAATCATCTTGACCCCATGAAATTCCCTCAAATTCTTCTGTGTAATCCTCATCCTTTTCTAATTCATCCGCTTTGGCAGCAAATTCGTTTTTAATTTCATTTTTGCTGCCTACATCTTTATTTACATCTTTTGAGCCGCATGCTGAAAAAAGCATGAAAAAAACCAAAACCCATATTATATGCTTCATTTTGCCTCCCTCTTCTCAACTTATTTGCTTTCGCTTTAAGCCCCTAATTTTAATATTATTTAAAGTAAAGATACCGGCTATCAAAAAATCCCTTATATGATCTATATCCTCTTCATATATTTTACTTGATTTTTCAGGGGAGCACATCCTACAAATGTAGGGGGTAGGGGTATTTATTTAAAAAGCAATGCCTGCTTATTAAGGCAGGCATTCGCTTAACTTCTATTTTGCCGGATTGTCAATAAACCTGTTCAGGATGGCAGCTACCTGAGCTCTTGTTGCATTACCTGCAGGCATTAGCTTGTTAGCGTCTCCTTGAATCAAACCTTTGGCATTTGCCCAAGACATGGCATCTTTTGCCCAGTCTGAAACATTTGCTCCGTCATCAAATTTTGATATATCAGCCTTGGCACTTACATCATAGCCCTTAAACTTAGCATAGTTCATAAGAATAAGTGCCATTTGTTCACGAGTTATCGGATTTTCAGGACCAAATTTGTCATCACCGTAACCGCTTACAATTTTATTTTCAGAAGCCCAAGCTACTGCATCATAGTAATAGCTTCCTTCTGCCACATCTGTAAATGGATTTGCACCCGCCTTTGGTGTGCCTTCCAAACGATGAAGGATGGTTACAATCATAGCTCTTGTGGTATTGCTGTAAGGAGCAAAGGTTGTTTCCGATGTTCCCTTCATAAGATTGTTTGTATATACATAGTAGACATTGTCATAGAACCAATCTGATTTTGCAACATCTATAAATGGTAATGCCATATCT
>CAZTXR010000087.1:0-7649 GCA_964617605.1 uncultured Clostridia bacterium
TTATAATATTGCCTGCTTTTTTAGCTTCATCAATAATTGCTTTCATACGTGCTTCGAACTGTCCTCTAAACTGTGTTCCTGCCACAACAGCAGTTAAGTCAAGAAGATAAATTTCAGTGTTAAATAATTTCACAGGGACATTTTGCTCTGCAATCCTTACAGCCAATCCTTCGGCTATGGCAGTCTTGCCTACACCAGGCTCGCCGATTAAAACAGGGTTATTTTTAGAGCGCCTGTTTAATATTTGAATAACTCTGTCAATTTCCCTCTCCCTGCCGACTATTCTGTCTATTTCCCCAAAACGTGCCTGCTCAGTTAAGTTTGTTCCATAAGTATCAAGATATTTAAGTTTTTTTCTTTTTACCTTTTCCCTGATTTTAGCACCGCCGGAACCGGTTTTGGAATAATCCATATCCTGGTCCTCATCTGATGGTAAAAATTCATTGTTAGTGGAGCTTGTGTTTCCCGTAAAAGCAGAATTCATCAAATTCATCAAAGAATTTATGCCATCATTGCTTTCATTAGGCTCCTGTGACAATTTTTCTAAATCCATATCTCCTATTATTTCAGTAAGTTGGTTATTTATGTTTTCAAAATCTTCAGGTTTCATGCCGCTTTGTCTCATTATTTGATCCATAGGAGCAATCCCTTGCTTTTTGGCGCAAGGGATGCATAAACCTTTAGTTTGCATTTTGCCTTCTACAATTTTGTTTACATATATCACTGCTACATTTTTATTGCATATTGAGCACAACATATTTTCATCTCCTTCTCTTTGCGGACCTGCCTTTAGCGAAAAGACACACATAGTTGTGGTTTTAAAGGAGTATCCGCCTTCCTACTTATTCTGTCATATTTCATCTATCTATTTAAAACATATAAGGAATTAACAATTGTTAAATGATTATAATATAATAATCTTAAAAATGCATTAAAAATTTGTAGAAATAAAAAAGATTATGTTTTATATACAAAGACCATAGGACTATATTCACATCAAGCAATAAAAAATTAATAAATAGCTATTGTAAACTGAGATGAATGATGTACTGTATTTAAGATTTTAGGAACAATATTGTTTGCAATGATGATACACCTGTATTAAATGTATTGACATCCAAATCGTCCTGTGGTATTGTTAAAAAGTTATAAATTATTTGGAGGGACTTATGATAAAGGTTGCTAAATTTGGCGGTACTTCATTAGCTGATGCAGAGCAGTTCAAAAAAGTACTTGATATAGTTAAATATAATGATGAAAGAAAATATGTGATAGTTTCAGCTCCCGGCAAAAGGTTTAAGGATGATAATAAAATTACAGACTTGCTCTATCTTGCTTACGCACACATAAAATACTCAGTACCCTACGGGCCTGTTTTAAAGATTATTGAGGACAGGTTTAATTTGATTAAGGAAGAATTAGATTTAAATATAGATTTAGACAATGAATTTAAAACAATAAGAGAAAACTTAGACAATAAATGTGATGAAGATTATATTGTTAGCAGGGGGGAATATTTAAGCGCATTATTGATGGCTGATTATTTGAAATGTGATTTTGTTGATGCCAGGGATGTTATATTTTTTAATTACGACAGCACAATCAATAAAGAAAAAACCCACGAAAAGCTTACTGAAGTGCTTGGCAAGAGCAAAAAGGCAATTATTCCCGGCTTTTACGGTTCATATCCCGATGGGACTGTTAAGACATTTTCAAGAGGGGGCTCAGATATTACAGGAGCCATTGTTTCAAGTGTAATGGGAGCAGATATCTATGAAAATTGGACAGATGTATCCGGATTTTTAATAGCAGATCCCCGAATTGTAAAAAATCCAAAGCAAATTAAGAAAATCACCTATCAGGAATTAAGGGAACTTTCATATATGGGAGCATCAGTCCTCCACGAGGAAGCTGTTTTTCCGGTGAGACAAGCAGGTATCCCCATTAATATAAGAAATACCAATGAGCCCGATAATCCCGGTACCCTAATAATCAGGGATGACCAGGCAGGCGAAGATTATGCAAACGGACATATCATTACGGGAATTGCAGGCAAGAAGGATTTTTCATTTTTTTATATTCATAAGGAGCATATGGCAAATGAAATCGGTGTTATAAAAAAGGCATTAGAAGTGTTTGAAAACAGGGGTATAAGCATTGACCACATTCCTTCAGGCATTGACAGCTTCACCATTGTTCTGCCATCAGAATCCGTTGAAAAGGTAAGCCATGAAATAGTTGAAGAAATAAAAGACAGGTGTAAAACAGATACAGTGCAGGTTACCAGACATTTAAGCCTTATAACCACAGTTGGTATCAAAATGGCATATCAGCCCGGTATTTCAGCAAAGCTTTTTACAGCCTTGGGCAACAACAATGTAAATATAAGAATGATAGACCAAGGCTCCAGTGAAATAAACATCATTGTAGCAGTGGAAGATAAGGATTTTGAAAGGGCTATCCAAGCAATATATGACGCCTTTGTAAAATAAAAAATGTCATTCTGAGGGCTTGCCTCAGAATGATATTAAACAGCCTATTTTATATATCCGCCCAACATTGATTTTATGTCGTTTACAGTTATGTATGCCTCCGGATTATGTTGTTTAATAAGCTTAACCGCTTCCGGAATTTTCTTTCTTTTCAGCTGTATAAATAAAAGATTTTTAATACTTTCGTTTTTACCCTTACCTTCGATTATTGTAACACCATATCCTTGTTCTCTCAACATATCGGCCAGAATCTCCCCGTCATTTCCGTTTACAACAACTTGAATGGATGCTAATCCCACGGCAATTTTTGATTCTATAGTCACCCCTAAATAGTTACCTAAGGCAAATGCTGCAGCATAAATAAAAACTTTTATAGGATCTTCTGTTATATTATTTAAAACAGAGCTTACAACTACAAGCCAAATCATTATCTCCACAAAACCCAACATTGCACCCTTAGCTCTTTCGCCCTTATTAACGAAAACTATTCTTATTGTAGAAATGGACACCTCTACTATTTTTGCACAAAATATTATAATGTAAAGCAAGGGTCCTTCCATATTCATTAAAAAATCCATAATGCACCTCTTATTGTATAGTAAGCTTATTCTACCTATAATTAGGAGAATTTGCAAGGGGATTGGAAAATAATTATCTGAATTTTGGCACAATAAAACCTGAGATCTTTCTCTATTATTATTATAGGCTGTTAATTTGGATGACATAATTTATATTATGTAAACTATCCTAAAAATTAACTGTTATTTATAAATTAAATATTGTATAATTCATTTAAATAAGCTGTGAAGGACACAAAATATGAGATTAAGATACATACCCGGGCAGTATCAATATTTAAAGAATTGTGAAAAAGCAATTATCGAACCGGAAAAAAGAGGCTATAAATTAAATGATGCTTTTAAAAATAACAAGCCGATACAGGTGGAATTAGGCTGCGGCAAAGGAAAGTTTATAAGAGAAAATGCACTTGCTAATCCTCATATAAATTATTTTGGTTTTGAAAAAAGCATAAAGGTAGCATACAGATGCGCAAAATCAACATTTGATAATGACCCACCCAACTATTTTATTGTTTATTCAAATGGGGATATATTAAAAGAAGTATTTGAGCCAAACTCAATAGACAGAATTTACCTGAACTTTTCAGACCCATGGCCTAAGCCCTCCCATTACAAAAGACGTCTGACTCATAAAAATTTCTTGGATGTTTATAAATTTGTGCTTAATCATAACGGTGAAATCCATATGAAGACAGATAACAATGATTTATTTGAATATTCTCTTGACCAATTTAAAGAGGATAAGTGGGAATTCATAATGGTTACAAGGGATTTGCACCAGAGCATTTACAAGGAACAAAATATTATGACGGAATACGAAGAAAAATTCGTCAGTGAAGGCAGAAAAATAAACAAGCTGATTGTGAGAAAAAATGGATAATATAAAATATATTGCAGTTTACCTCTTAATAATAAATATAATTTCTTTTGCCTTGTTTTTTATTGATAAACAAAAGGCAAAAAAAGACAGATGGAGAATAAAAGAAAGCACCCTTCACATTGTGGGATTTTTAGGTGGAATCATAGGCAGCATAGCCGCCATGATATTATTTCACCATAAAACGAAAAAGCCTAAATTTGTTATAATTACAATTATTGCATTAGCCTTTAATATTTTTGTGCTATACGAATGCAGGTGCTTGACAATTTCATTGTGAGGATAGATATATGAAAATCAACAAAACAAATGCCATGAGAATTCTCGATTCCATGGATATTAATTATGATTACGCAACTTATGAATCAGAAGACGGAAAAATAGACGGCCTATCAGTTGCTCATAAGACCGGCCAAAATCCTGAAGCAGTCTTTAAGACCTTGCTTGCAACAGGGCACAGCAGGGAATTTTATGTTTTTTGCATTCCTGTAGAATACGAACTAAATTTAAAAAAGGCAGCCAAAGCAAGCAAAGAAAAAAACATTGAAATGCTGCCCTTAAAAGATTTAACCAAGGTAACAGGTTACATAAGGGGAGGATGTTCACCCATAGGTATGAAAAAACAATTTAAAACATTTATTGATGAAAGTGCCATATTGCAGGATAAAATATATGTGAGTGCCGGTGTAATCGGAATGCAGATAATAATAGGAGCCGACGATCTTGTAAGAGCCATAGATGCAAATTACGCGGATTTAATTTAAGTAATAGGGCTGTCATTCTAAGCCCCTATTGTTGAAGGTTACTTTCCAATAAGTTTTTAATTCAAGCAATAAGGCTGTCATTCTGAACGCAGTGAAGAATCTAATCTTTTTAGAAACGGGATCCTTCATTTCATTCAGGATGACAAATCAGGAGAAAAGATGAATATAAACATAATATACGAAGACAAACATATTCTTTGCTTGGTTAAACCGCAAGGGATACCATCCCAAAGCGATAAAACCAACGATGAGGATTTGATGTCACAATCCTTAAATTATCTAAAAGACAAGGCGGAAAATCCCTACCTCGGCTTGATTCACAGATTGGACCGCCCGGTAGGAGGCATAATTGTATTTGCAAAAAACGAATTTGCCAACAAAGAACTATCAAGACAAGTGCAAGAAAGGCAAACAAGAAAAGAATACTTAACTGTTGTATGCGGAAAACCCGAATATTCAATGGGGACGTTAGAGGATTACATAAAGAAGCTTAAAACCATAAACATGTCAAAGATAACACCATCAGATGATAAAAACGCAAAGCTTGCAAAATTAGAATATGAAGTATTGGAAACTAAAGAAACAGGGGAATACGGTGCACTTACACTCTTAAAAGTAAAGCTGCATACAGGGAGGCACCATCAAATAAGGCTGCAGCTTTCAAATGCAGGAATGCCTATTTGGGGGGACAATAAATATAATAAAGTATTTATGAAGAAAAAGGAATTCACCCTCATAGCACTTTGGTCATACAAATTTGGCTTCAAGCACCCTAAAACAAAGATATACACTGAATTTACATCATTGCCGGCCTCTTACCCGTTTACGCTTTTCAACTTAATCTAAAAAAGTCCATTAAAAAAGATAATTACATTTAAAACATAGTAATTATCTTTTATTAATTTTAATTAACTTCTGGCAGCCCCATCCACCGGCAAGACAGCACCCGTTACATAGCTTGCCATGTCACTTGCCAAGAAAAGAAAAGCGTTAGCCACATCTTCAGGTTCACCGATACGCCCTAATGGAATAGTTGCAATAAGAGGTTTTATCATTTCATCCGGCAGAGCAGCCACCATATCAGTATTTGTAATACCCGGTGCTACAGCATTTACCCTAATGTTATCTTTTCCTAACTCTCTGGATAAAGATTTCGTTAATCCGTTAATGGCAAATTTAGAAGCCGGATATCCGCAGCCTGAAGTTTGGCCATAAAAGCTTACCATGGAGCTGGTACTTATAATACTTCCCCCACCTTGTTCCTTCATTATTATTGCTGCAGCCTGAGAACAATAAAATACAGAATTTAAGTTTAAATCAATGATTTTTTCAAAATCTGCAGGATTATATTCATAGATACTTTCTCTTGCTGATATGCCTGCATTATTGACCAGAATATCCAAGCTGCCATACTTTTCTTTAACGTTTTCAAAGGCAGCTTTAATATCTTCAGGTGAATTTAAATTTAATCCAATACCTTCAACCTTACAATCGGCATTTTCATCTTTAAGTTTTTTAACTGCCTTGTCAGCAGTTTCTTGTGTAGAGCCACACAATACAACTGTAGCATGATTTTCTAAATATTTTTTTACTATTGCAAAACCTATTCCTCTGGTTCCGCCTGTTACAATTGCAACCTTGTTTTTTAACATCTAAAAGCCCTCCCTCTATATTGTTGGAAATAATTAACTCATTATAATAATAGGGAGAAGTAAATGTCAAGGATTATAAATTTAACAATAAGGGCGGTAAGGTTCTTAGGTTTTGTATTAATATTGGTGCCTTAATAGTCTTAATAGTTACCATTAAATTTATATTTAATGTTCCAAAATTAGGGAAAAAGTGTTATAATCAGTTATGGTATCGATTTCATAATAAATATAAAAATTAAGAGGTTGAATAATGGAATATAGAAACGCAACTTATAAAGATATCAGTGGAGTTTCAGCACTTCAGAAAAAATATCACATCTCAACAATAGCAGAAGAAGACAAACCGGATGGATTTGTTACAACATTGTTTACAGAAGACCAATTTATGGAACTGATAAAAAAAGAAAATGGACTCGCCATAGCCTGTGATAGCGATAAAGTTATTGCCTATGCCATGGCAGCATCATGGCAGTATTGGTCAGCATGGCCGCTTTTTCGGTATATGATAAGTGACCTGCCAAATAATGAATATTTAGGACATGTTCTTTCTGTTGAAAATTCATATCAATACGGTCCGATTTGCATAGACAAGCAATATCGCGGCACAGAAGTATTGCCAAATTTATTTGAATTCTCAATACTACAAATGAAGGACAGATACCCGATTTTAATAACATTTATAAATCAGATTAACGGCAGATCATATCGCGCCCATGTAGATAAATTGGGGTTAGAGGTCATAAAGCCATTTGATTTTAATAATAATCACTATTATCTGTTGGGGTATGGCACGGGGAAGAAAACATTAGGGTCTATGGATTTTAGAAAAAAATAAAAATAATGCTATTTTATGTTTTATTGTACTGATTATGGGACAGGTTTTGTGGTAAATTAATACAAAACAATAAAAAATGCCCTACATTGGGCAGCCTTACGGCGATTTGAATAAATTTTTATTTGAATGACAATACCATTAAACTTTAATAGTAATTGGGTTTGAGGGTATTATCTATTTGTTAGGAAAGTATAACAAAATTATTTTTTTGAAGATTAAAATATAATCTTATTATCATAATTTTGTTATCTAAAACACTATATTTAGAAATCATAATTCAGAAACAAGTGTTATCTTGTTGATAATATCTCAAAAATAAAATATAATATGGTTATTATGTTCTGTTTATTTGTAGATAGATATGTGTAAGTTATAAATGATTGTGGAAACTCTTGCGATATTGGTGACATAGTAGAAATAGTAAATAATGATTAAATATCAGGTGGAG
>CAZTXR010000088.1:0-7608 GCA_964617605.1 uncultured Clostridia bacterium
TCCATAATATGCTTCAGCAATGGAGCCTGTAATTGCTCCTATCATTTGTTTCACCCTCATTTAATAATGGTTTTATGCTTTTTTCTGTTTTCATAACAGCCTTAGCTACTGCAATAGTCATTATGCTGTCATCTGTTGCTTGGCATTCATCAGTAAAGAGTTCAAATTCTTTGCTCTTATGATTATTAAATTCAAAACGAGAACCCGCAATGTCTCCTATAATTGCTCCTATCATTTGTTTCACCTTCTTTCTCTATACTGATTCCAGTATAAAGCAAAATTCCCTCGACAAGGTCGCCTAGATTGCGACATTTTTTACTCCAATTGTTATTCTTAATATTTGCATTTTTTATATAAATTTTAACTGATCGTTTATATATGATGTCATTTTCCTATCATAATCTGCCATTTCATGAAATTCTTCTCCTTTAGTTCAAAATAAAACTTAAAATTTTAATTGTATGCCATTTCATTGTCAGAAAAAAAATTATTTAACAGCAATATACGTATTTCGCTATTGCTGCAACACTTAACATGCGCCAATTTATTTCTTGTTTTGTGTAAAAGGTGTAAATTTTCATAGTCCTTATAGCTTATTACCAGTCTGTTTTCTTCATCTTCCTCATATTTTGATGATAATAGATAAATAAGTGTTCCCAATTCAACTTCATGTGGATCTTCGATTACTTCTCCAAATTGTTCTACCGGTAAGCAATCTTGAATCAGGCGGCTATACTTATCAACAAAATTTACTCTTGCAACCTCAATAAGCGGAAATGCTATTTTTATTTGTGACTTCCAAACTTTATACGCTAATTCATTTTCGCTTATATCAAAATACTTCCTGTAATTGTCGCCGATATTATCTGTGTTAAAATCTGTATTGTTAATAAATTCAACTATTAGCTCAGCATTCATTTCGCACAAGCTTTCAGCCAGGTTAGTTATGTATTGATGCACAAGTTGTTTATTTGCACTTTGCGAAACAACTATTGAGGCAAATAAATGAGCATCATATATTGTAACAAAATCAGAATATTTCAAAACATGAATTTTTCCGCTCTTATTAAATTCAATGCGGGTTTCCAAAATGAAGGTTCCTTCGCTATTGTCGCTGCTGATATACTTTCTGAAGAATGATGTCCATTTTGAAAGTTTAGTATCTGGAACATTTCTTATCCATAATATCCTGTTATTCAGTACTTTTTTCTCTTTGAGATACTTTTCAATAGTTGTATTGCGGCTATGATATGCATATGATGTGCTTGTTTTTTCATCAGCAAACTTTTGCAGTAAGTAATTTCCTGCATCTGCGATATCTTCAATGCCGGCATCTATTGTTTCAAACCATTTTTCGTTATTAATATAGTTTCTAATAATAACTTCTCGCAATTCATCTCCCCATGGCAATATATTTGGCACACATAAAACTGTACATTTATCATCATTTATATTTTTCACAATTCTATCTACAAAACGTTTAGGTCCGGTTATCTGCTCCCACCATATTTCATAATATTCTCTCATTCATACACCCCCTCAGTAGCTGAGTATATATATGAGAAAACATCGTCATATGATCCTAACATTTCCAGAAAACTGTTTCGCCTCAGTCTATAGAATTTTGTATCCGATTTATTCCATAAAATACCCATTTCCACCATTTCATTTAGCAAAGTTTCAAATTCATAATCTTTCATGTCCTTTGTTAATTGAATGTCTTCAAAATTCTTTATTTCAGCCATATGAAAACCTTCAAGATGTATTGTATTTTCTTCTTTGTCCCGATAGCTAAGATATGCAATAATATTTGCAATAAGCTTATAGCGCGGATCTAATTCCAAAGTCCCTCTAAAAAATCTTTTAATTTGATCATTTAATCCTGCTGTTAAAAGTAGTTTTCCTAAGTACTCCTCATTAATAGTATATGGTGGATTTTGCTTTGCAGCTCCGTAATAATTTTTATAATTTTCAGATATCGACTCAACTATTTTATAGCAAAACAAATGCAGCAAACCCGGATAATAATTTGTATTTGCCATTATTAAAGTTAATTGTTTTTTGCCTTCATCACCTTGAAATCGAAATCCTAAGTACGATAAGGGACGCTCTATTAAATTTTTAGCATCTGTTGGTGATAATGGTTTAATGCATAGCGAAGCACCAAGGTGTAATATTACACTGTTGTTTTTATTATGTGCAACTTTGTGCAGGCCGGCAAATACTACTTTAAACCTGTTTGGGAAACTGTCCCGTAGCTTTTTAAACGGTTTTAATTCTTCATAATCATCATCAGAAATATCTTCAAAATAAACGTCTACTTCATCTATGAAAATCTGTAATCCTAATATTTCACCTGTTGATAATTTATTTGATATTGCAGAACACATTTCTTCAATATTTGTGCATTGTTCTTCTATAATTTTATTTTTTTTCAATACTCCATATATTTTTGTGAAGACCTGTTCAGCTTTTAATTTTGTTACGTCTATATATACTGCAAATTTTTTATGAACCGGATTGTTCATCAGACTGCATGCACGCAACAACAAAGCAGTTTTGCCTAACTGCCTTCCCCCGTAAACCAGTGATGCCCCTCCATAATCCCTTATATTATGGAGTTCTGCTTTCCTGCCGAAAAACATTTCATCTGCAATCACTCCTGCTCCTTGAACATATGGCTGACAGTATGTATAGGGCAGGGTGCACTTCAATAATGCAGATAACCACTTAGAACTGTCTAATGTAGCAAGATATAGCATTAATACCCTGTCTATGATTATAAAAGAATTCATGCTATGAATTTCTGCTTTTAACAGCTCCGCTATCTGTCTTCTTTCAATCAGTGAAAAAGCAGCATCTACTAATACAAAAGTACACACTGAAAGCTCTAATGGTTCATGAATGAATATCTCCTTTAATGAATTCGGACTGGAGTAGGTCCTGCCAAATAAGCATAAGACGCTTACAGGTTCGCTTATCTGTGTACCGAAACGTGCAATAGGATAAGAATAATCTTCAAGGTTTTTCGATATTTTCGAAATGTTTACATTAAACAGCTCGCATTTTTTATAATTACTGTCTGCTTCAATATTATTGACTATAAATCCAAAATTAGCAAACAATCTTTTTACATCTGAATTTAAATTTTTTGAATCTCTACCCTTAGGCCAGCTTTCTAATAGTTTTTTGGAGTTGTTTTTTTGTCCCTTACTGAAATTTCGTATTTTTGATTCAATACCTTTTTCTGCCCACTTAACCAGAACATTTTCTTGAACATTTCTTTTGCACAGGTTCAAAAATGAATTATAGCTGTGAATAAACCTTTCATGATAATCAGATTCCGCATCACTTACTGATTCATTCCTCAGTTCATCTATAAGTGATGAATCTCCTTGTTCAATACGGTTTAAATATTCTTCGACTACAGTAAAATTTTGTTCTTTGAGATTTTTTCTAATTGCTTCCCCTACAGAAATATCAATATTACCTATATTGCTTTTAAGTTGGTCAGTTCTATAGGTTAATTCTTTTTTTCGATATTCAGAACTGCTTTTTATAAGGTCCCTCAGTGCATTTAAAAATGATCTGAATGTAGCAAAATCTCCTATTTCAACTAATTCATCACTAAATTCATTTATTGCTATAATGATATCTTCTTTGCGGCTTTCCTCTAACCGTCCATACGCATAAGCAAGTTCTAGTTCGCCTATAAAATCTTTTTTTTCTTTTTCAGAGTCAAGTTGTGCCTGATTAATGGCATCAGGATTATCAACTGTTTCTCTGCCGATTGTTTCAAATAAATATTCGCCTATGAATGTAGCTGAATTATAGTTTTTAAACCATTCATCATTATCAGGTAAATCTATTAATTTTAAAGCTTCGCCGTATTCTGTTTTTTTAGAATTTATATGACCAATCACACGACGCCATGGCTCAAATCCAACGAGAGACTGGAGGTTTTTATTTAAAATGGGCTTGTACTCATTATCTAAACTAATATAATGTGATTTAAGCAATTCTATGTAATCCCATTTATCATGATAATCTTTGTGTTCATGCAAATAGTCTTTTGCTTTATTCAAAGTAGAATGCAGAACAAATAAGCCAGCTTTTGAATACTCATCCTGGGATTGTTTAGCTTCTTCTATCTCTTCATATGCAGATGTAATACTTGAAATCAACCTGTTTTTTAAGTTTTTCAATTCATTGTTGTTTTTAATCACATTATTATTATCATTTATAATCAGCCATTGTGAGATGATTTCCAGCCTATTCCTAATATTATTGAATACTATGCTATCAATTTCACCTGGAAGTTTACTCAATTTTTTACGTGTTGTTTTTTTAACAGTAACATTGTCCCAGAGATTGTCTATATATTCTTCTATTTTTTTATTGGAAATTTTAGTTGTATCGCTTAATTCTTCATCGAATAAATCAAAAACACCTTTAACAAACTCTATGCTTTGAATATCAGATTCAGAAATAATATGCATACATTTGCCTATATTACTTGTATTATCAAAACAAGTTTTGTAAAGTTCCGGAACACCGATTGCTTTGTATCTTGGCGTTTTATAACTTAACATGCTTTTGGCTTGATCCTTTAAATTATCATTTGCCTGCATATTTTGTTTCTCGTATTTTAAAGCAGAAACTACAGAATTTGAAAATCCGGTTGATGAGTAATCACATAATTCAAATAATATTTCAAATACAGTTTTTATTGATGGAGACGTGGATTCAAAAATTTTTTCAGCTTCGGCTATTACACTATCTTTATACTTATATAATACAAAGTCATGTGGTACATCAGGAACAAGCAATGCCCATAAAAATGTGCTTAATCTTAACATCCGGTGCAGGTCTTTAGGGAGATTATTATTAAACTCTGCATCTTTGTTGTCCAGTGCAATAATCACATCGCTGCTATATTCATGATTGTCAATTGACATGTTGGTAGCATATAATAATCGTTTGTAAAAAATATTGAATTCTACTTTATTGGGTATGAAAGACAAAGCCTTTGCTAAAACAACTGCTTCAACTAGCCTTTCTTCACTTAACAACTTTATAACTGAGGATAAATCACCTGTATATTGGTTTTGCAGCCTTAAATCTATAACTGCATCCTTTGAAGTTTCTTCTGTCTCATTAGTCACATCATTACTATCCTGACTTTCCTTTGTAGAATTTCCCTCGTCTGCCATAACTTCAGTTTCTTCTACTTGCAAAGATATTTCTTTCTCTGATTCAGATTCAATATTTTCAATGTTTAACGTTTGCAGAATTGAATTTAAATTATAGTCAGAACTATCAATTCCAGTAAATATTAGTTGTTCTTTATCTCTTGTAGTATTAACATAATAGAATTTTTTGTTATAAAGGATTTGGGTTTTCTGTTCATCAAAATCTACAGTGTCTTTAATTATACAAAATATAATATTAATAGAATTATTCTCAATAATTGATGACAGCTCTTCAACACCTAATTCTATACATACATTAGAATCTAAAACTAATAAATTTAGTTCTCTGCTTATTTCATTTTTAGGCGTTAATAAAGAATATGGCAAACCTTTTTCAGTTTCTTTATTAAAGAATTTATGACTAATTATAAATTCTATTGTATCCAGTTTTTCATGTATAGAAAATGCAACGTCGTTTAATGTTATATATTTCTTGATAGCATCTTCATTTTCACTCAAATTATAATCTGATACAAATGAGTCTGGTATCTCCAATGGTGGATTAATTAATTTTTTTGAGTTTATGAACTCACTTCTGCTGCCTTTTCTTTCAAATACTTGAACTCCATGTTTTGACAGGCTATAACTTTTTTCTGCTGTAATTTTATTTATGATTTCTGTCAGATATCCATCTCTATACAACTTGTTTATTATGTTGTCCATCTTCATGGTATCATCACCATTAAAAACATATTTTTTTATCTGGTTTTCTGTCAATAATCTAAACAGGCATATGTTATTTAGAAGTTTAAGCAGTGATGTCTTATTTATATTTTGCATATCAGCCTTAAATGTGCTTACTTTGAATTGTTCTGCTTGTTTCCTTGCATTATATGAATATCCGCTTGTTCTTTCTTTTGCTCCCGTTATTTCTTCCTTTTCTTGTTTCTCTTGTTTCTTGTGCTTGTCTCGTTTAACTTCTGTTTTTGACAATTTTTCTACTGTTAATTTTTTCTCTTTTTTTACTTCTTCCGTTACTATTTTTTCTTCTTTTTTTATTTTTTCTTTTATTGGTGCTTTTTCTTCTTTAAATCCTTCTACCTTTTTATTTTCGGTTTTATCTGTGTGTTTAGTTTTTTCAGCATTTTCGTTTTTTTCATTATTTTCAATCTTTTCTGCATCCTCAGTCAGAACCTCTATAATTTGGTCTGTATTGAGTTTTGGGTCAATATAGAATTGTTTTGAAAATAGCATTCTTGGCATAGGCTTCGGAAAAACTTCCTCAATTGCATCTTCTTGCTCTATCGTTATCTCATCAGCTTCTCTATTCATTATATCTATAAACAGTTCATATGGTTTAGCTAATTCAATAACTTCTAGAATACCCTTTTTCAATAATATGCAGTATACATTGTCTTTATATTCCTGCAGCTGAGAATTAACATCTTTATTATCGATGTTAACTGATAGAAAAGTCCTTAAAGATTCAATAGATTTATTATAAATGTATGTTTGATTCGAATCATAAAGGAATTTTTCAATATCATCAAAATTTCCAATCGGAAAATCCGAAAAATGCTCTTTCAAATTATGATAGAATTCATTTTGCAGTTCATTATACTCTTCCATTGTTTTTGTAGTATTCATAAGTAGATCTTGCTGAACATAATTTCCTGTCAATAGTTTTTCATTAATGCCATATAAATTAATATGTAATTTTGATGCCTTTGATTTTAAATCCTTAAACTGTACAATCAAGCCGTCAATTTGTGATGAGGTACAACTATTCTTATCCAAATAAAACCATCCTTTCATTTTAGTATTTTAACCAAGTACTTTCATGTAATATTAGCTTGATGCTTCAACTTATATGTATTTATCATTTATACCACCCTTAAGCTTATACTTTATTTTTAATATCCCTTTATAACCTCGTCTAAATATTTTATAAACGATTCTTTAACGTTTTCCGGCGAAACAATTTTCACCTTGTTTCCAAACTGAAAAATCCAGCCCAAAAATGGAGGGCTTACTTCAACCTTAAGTATTGCTATAAAAGAGTTTTCATCAGCTTTGTAAATTACGGTGTCCTTTCCGAATCTGTCAATAACAACTCCTAAAAGCGAATTATCAAATTGAATTCTTGCTGTTTCTTCTTCACCGGAATACATGCGGAATATTTTCTTTGTGTATTCAACGATATTTATATCTTCCTTGTGGCAGCCCAGGTCAATAATTTCAATGTACTCCATCTTGTCCACCCGGAAATGGGTTATACCCTTATATTTTTCATAGTAGGAAATCATATAATAATTTTCATCGTCCCAGGTCAGGGCATAGGGACTTGCAGTATATTTATTTCCGTCATTTCTGTATCTTTTTTTCTTATCTATGGTGTATTCAAAGTATTTGAATG
>CAZTXR010000089.1:0-7525 GCA_964617605.1 uncultured Clostridia bacterium
CCCACACACTGTCCTTAGTTTTTAAGGCAAGACTTGCAGTCATCACTTCTTCAATTTCCAAATTAATTGTTGACATTGCTGCTCTGTCGTCTATATCACTCAAACTGATATTCAAGGCATCTATTTCAGTTCTTACTCTTCTAAGCTCATTTTCTATGAGAAGCATTTCTTCAACTGTTGTTGCTTTTTCAAACAGCTCTCTTAAATGCTGCTCTTGAATTTCTAAGTTTTTAACCTTGTTGTCTTTTTCGTAATACTCTTTGGTTACGTCTGTTTCATTTATATTCTTTCTTCTTATTTCAACGGCGTTTTCTAAATACTCAATCAATTCATAAAAGCTTTCCTGAGGAACTCTGATTCTTATGCTGCCATACATTAGTTTTTCATCATTATAGACCTGGTAAACTTCGGTGTTGTTGCTTTCCAAAAATCCGCCCATGAAACTTATTTTCATAGACAAGTCATTTAAAAATATGTCATAATCCTCTGTTTGAGCAGAAATTGTTCCGGTCTTGATTATTTTCATTTCTCTTTCATCTATTGCGGTTGCCATCATTATAGAATCTTCTGACCGGTATGAAATTTCACCTCTTACATCCTTGTAATCACCATCATACTCCATTTCAGGCATTGCTTCTTCAGGCATTGCTCCTGCCATTTGGGGTGCCATCGGTGGTGCTTGCGGGCCTGCTGCAGGTGATTCTGCCATATCATATGAAGATTCATTTTTAGCTTGCATCCCCATGCCGCCTAAATTGTTTATGTTAGCTACAACAAACACCAACACCAATGCAGCGGCAATACTTCCGTATTTGAGCCATTTATTCCTGTTGAAGCCTTTTATTTTTGAAGCTTGCTTCCTGCTTTCTTTCTGAGAGCCGGTCTCTACTAATTTTTTATGAAGTCTCTTGCAGTAACCTTCAGGCGGCTCTTCTTCCGGCAAACCACGCAATACTGATATTAAATTTTTATACTCTTCATAGTCTTTTTGACAATTTTCGCATAAATGCAGGTGGTCTTCCACTTGCAGCATTTCTTCAGCGCTTAATTCATTATCAATATATAATGACAGTTTGTCACATATTTCATTACATTTCATATTTTCACCACCTTAGCTCTGGACTTTCATTTCAGTTACTAATATATCTTTTAGACTTTTTCTTGCTCTTGACAATCTTGATTTAACTGTTCCTAAATTGCAAGACAATATTTCTGATATTTCACCATATGAAAAACCCTTCATATCCCTTAATATTATTATAGTTTTAAAATCATCCTCCAACTTGTCAATTGCATTATTTACAAGCTGGGAGCTGTAATTTTTATCGATTAAAGCCTCCGGATTATTAGAATCGTCGGGAATTTCTCTTTGCATTTCCCTCCCTGAACCCAAGTCAATTGTTTCATCTATTGATACTGCATTAATGTATTTTTTGCGCTTAAAGTCAATACATGTATTTACAACAATTCTGTACATCCACACCTTAAATGTGGATTCCATATTAAAGTTATTTATGCTTTTGAATATTTTAATAAGTGCTTCCTGGGATGCATCCTCTGCGTCCTCAACATTTCTCATTACCCGAAGTGCAATGTTGTAGGCACTTTTTTTATAATCCTTGATAAGCTCTTCAAAAGCATCAACATTTCCTTTTCGACTTTCTTCTATAAGCCACCTTTCATTGCTATTCATTGTTCCACCCCGTTCGGTTATATATTAGACGTTAACATTTTTTAATTTGTTCCACAAAAAGATATTTAATTTTGCTTAATTATATCATCATGATATATTATAATCAATAATTAAAAAAGCAGGCTTTAGTCCTGCTGATTTAGATTTCCCGCTATATTAAGGATGGCAGTTTTCCTGCTAAATTATACCTTCACACACCTTTGTTATTGTTCCTTTAATAATTAACTCTTCGCATTTATTAATATCTTCATATAAAGGTCTGTCTTCTTTTAACATAGGAACAACTTTTCTTACTTCTTCATAGGCTAACCCAGTTCCTGCCCCTAAACCTTTATTGCCTCTTAAATCTATTCCCTGACAAGCACACATTATTTCCATGGCTAAAACTCTTCTTGCATTTTCTAAAATCTCCCTTGCTTTCCTGGCGGCAATAGTTCCCATGGAAACATGGTCTTCTTGATTTGCGGAAGATGGTATACTGTCAACGGATGCAGGATGGGCTAAAATTTTATTTTCAGAAACTAATGCAGCCGCAGAATATTGAACAATCATAAATCCCGAATTCAGCCCGCCGTGCTCAACCAAAAATGCAGGCAATCCGCTAAGGGTTGGATTTACCAATCTTTCTAATCTTCTTTCGGAAATATTTGCAAGTTCTGAAAGAGCAATTCCCAAAAAATCGAAGGATAAAGCCATAGGCTGGCCATGGAAATTGCCGCCGGAAATTCCTTCCTTTGTCTCTGGAAATATTATGGGGTTGTCTGTAACTGAATTTATTTCTATTTCTACCTTTTCTTTAACATAATTTATGGCATCCTTGCTTGCCCCGTGAACCTGTGGCACGCATCTTAAGGAATAGGCATCCTGGACCCGGATTTCTCCTTGTTTGCTTGTCATTTTGCTGCCTGCCAATAAATTTAGCATAATTTTTGCAGTATCAATTTGTCCTTTGTGGGGACGAACATCATGGAGTCTGTGATCCAATGCATCAATAATTCCGTTTTGAGCCTCAAAGCTTAAGGCTGCTGCAAGATCAGAAACTTTTATTAAGTTAAGTGCATCGTATACAGTCAAAGCGCCCACTGCAGTCATTACCTGGGTGCCGTTTATAAGGGCAAGGCCTTCTTTGGAAGTCAGCTCGATTATGGCTATGCCTGCCTTTTTCATGGCTTCTTCGCCGCTCATTACTTCTTCCATATATTCTGCCTGCCCAAGTCCTATCATTGGCAAGACCATATGGGACAGGGGTGCTAAATCGCCGCTGGCTCCAAGGGAGCCTTTTTCCGGTACTAGAGGGTGAACCCTTTTATTTAGCATTTCAATCATTGTTTGTATGGTTTCAAGTTTTGCACCTGAATAACCTTTTGCCAGGTTGTTTATTCTTAACAGTATTATTCCCCTTACAACTTCAGTATTAAGTGGTTTTCCCGCTCCGACCGCATGAGTTATTATCAAGTTTTTTTGAAGGGTTTTGGATTCTTCCTTTGAAATACTTACATCGCTGAATTTTCCAAAGCCTGTTGTAATTCCGTATATTACGTCTTCGTTTTCAACAAAATCATCAACAACTTTTCTGGACTGTAAAATCTTTTCAACAGCAAAATCTGATAATTCTATCTTTTTATAATTTCTGCAAACATCTATTACTTCTTCAAGTGTTAAACTATTTCCCGTTATAATAACATTATTCATTGTAACCTCCCAAAAAAGGTAAAGGTAAATTTCAATATATAAAAATACCGAAATTTACCTCCTCTTGTCTATTTTCTTTTGATTTATTTCATTTTTATTGTAAAACATTATATATGATTTGTCAATTATCATCTCTGCATATTATATATTCCGGCAAATAAAAATGACAATTAATTATTATTATATTTTTATAAATAATCATTTACAAGTTGTACCTTTTTATGATATATTATAACTGATAGTATAAATTTTTTTTAAAAAATTTACGATAAGACACGAGGTGCTTATGGATTCTTTAGACATGCAAATCATAAAAAATATTGAGAAAGAAGGCAGAATTTCTCATGAGGAGCTTTCAAAAAGATTAAATTTATCCAGACCGGCAATTCATAACAGAGTTACAAAATTAGAAGAACAAGGCATTATAACAGGCTACAAGGCAACCATAGACTGGTCAAAGCTTGGTTTTACAACATATGCAATTATTTCCCTAAGAGTCAGAACTGCCGATTATGACAAACTGTTGGAGCAATTGAAAAACTTGGTTATTGCTGACTTGGTTATTGAAGAATGTCATATTGTTACAGGAACCTGGTGCATCCTTATGAAAGTAAGATGTTCCACACCTTTAGGTTTAAAAGCTATCCAAGACGAGCTTCATAAAATTGAATGCATAAAGGAATCTTCAACATCATTGATATTATCTTCTTTATATGATTAAAACCAGCCTATTCGGCTGGTTTTTTTTAATCATTTGATTGTTTCTATTGCCCGCATGTGGGGCAAGCAGGATTTTTGAAAACATCAATTATGCTAAAATCCATATCCAAGGAATCAAAGAGCAATATTTTATTTTTTAAGGTGCTTCCCAGTCCTGTTAAAACCTTTATAGCTTCTGCTGCCTGAATGAAACCCATAACTCCGGGAACCGGACCCAAGACACCATTTCCCATATCTGACAAATTGTTTATGTCAACATTGGGATAGAGACATCTGTAACAATGTCCTTGATGAGGGATGATAGTTGTCGCAGTGCCATCCAATCTTAAAATTCCTGCTTCCGTATAAGCTTTATTCAGTAAATAGCAAGTATCATTTATTAAATACCTTGTTGGTATATTGTCAACAGCAGCAATAATCATATCATATTGAGAAAATATTTCCTTTGCATTGTCCTTTGTCAGTTCAGTAATATATGTTTTTATATTTATATTTGGCTTAATGCATTTTAATAAAAATTCAGCTGATTTAGCCTTTGACATCCCAATGCGGGAAAATGAATGTAAAATTTGTCTGTTTAAATTGCTCATCTCGACTGTATCAGAATCCAATAATCCCAATGTGCCAACACCTGCCATAGCCAGCCCATAAGCTGCAGGTGAGCCTAAGCCGCCGACACCCACGATCAAGACTTTTGCCTTGGATATAATTTGACTTACATCAGCAGTCATATCATTTAAGAATCTATACAAATCAACAGCATCTCCTGCTTTTGCAAACTCCATGTTGAGCAAATCATAAAGCAGCATTTCTTTTTGTAAATTTCCCGTATTTAAGCAAAATTTTGCTGCCTCTGCGGCGCAAAGGGCTGCAGAAAATGAATTGGCTATAAAGGCAGAACTATTATTGCATATATTTTTTACTCCCAAGGATTTTATAAAGTTTTCAAATAGGTCTAAATTATCAAAGGTCTGGAGGACACCTTTCCATTGATTGTTAATTGAAACAATGGTGGGTATGAATTTCCCATCTAATGATTTTTCTGCAGCCATTTTAACAAAATCAATATTTCCTATTATAATCCTGTAATCAGCAGTGTGATTTTTTACATTAATATAGTAAATTGATGTATCATTGTTTAAATCAGCAACTTCGGCAAATAAAGAAGCTACGCCTTCTTCTTTTTCCAAATAGCATAATATTTTTCCTGTTCCCAATGCGGCAAGATAATAAGCCAAGGGTCTTAAATATTCTGCATTCTCACAATAAATAGCGGCAGTCGAATTAAGGAGCCTTTTTTGCCCCACCCCTCCCACTTCCGGTATTATTATATGCCTTTTATAATGCTCTCTCTCAACATCTCTTAACATCTCAAAAACTCTCCTTTTTTTGGGGACGGTTCTTTTCGTTCTTGGAACTTTTGGGGACGGTTCTTTTTGTTCTCAACTTTATTGGACGGGTTTTTTATGAGTAGAAGGCCCGTTGATTGACTCCCTTGGTTGTTTTTAATTATTTTTAATATATGTAATATGCATACCCTTCCTAATTCCGTTAAAATTCAATGTCAGCGCATCTTTGCCATCTTCAATGCTTGTTTCAATGCTCCTGACATCAGTATATATTTGACTTGTATCCATATTTTCAAAACCAAAGCCTATAAATTTATATATTCCCACCCTGTAAGATTCATTATTTTTTTCCAAAACAGCGGCCAGGTCATAGCCCAAATTGTAATAATCCCCAAAGGCTATATCTATCAATTCCCAGTCCGTAAAAAATGAACCAAGCCACTTTTTACTTAAATGCTTTCCATCCCATGAATAAAAAAACGGTCTCTTTCTTACATCCTTATAAAATAAGGTATCCTTTTGAACTCCAATAAATATATCAGCTTCACCGTCATTGTCCAAGTTGCAGACATCCACTTTCCAGGGTTTGATTTCCGAAAAATCCTGTCTGTAAATTTCTTTTATCTTTATTTGCCCATATATTACATCAGTTTCGTATATGACAAGATCACTATGCTCTTCTTGATCCATAGCAGACTTTGATATAATCAAAATCTCATCATTATCATCAGCATCAATATCATATATCTTAAAGTCAATTACTTTTTCATTAATAATTTTATTAAATCCTTCATTCGTTTTTATATATAAATAATCATCTTTATCAAATAAGTCATATATGCTTTGTTCTGCCTTTATTTGCCCTGTCTTCTCATAGCCGGGCTGTCTGAAATATATAAAGGCAGCCCCCAACAACAAAAATATCAATAGCTTTTTCATCTTACTTCCAATCAATATTCATTTCATATTCTATTTTTACCTGGTTATCTTCAAGTGATATGAAGGATTTTGTCCAAGCGGGCTTATCGACCATATTTGCAGAGGGCTCCATAATTTGTATGTCTTCAAAATCATAAGCATCCCTATCTATAATCACATTGCCATTATCATCATAAACTTCTGCAGATATATAGGCACCTCTTTCTTCATCAAAATATGTGGCAACCCTTTTAACCCCTATCATTTGATGCCATTCTCTGTCCGTAAGTCTTTTATCAGAAATAAATTCATAGTAGTTGAACAAGGCTCCCTTAGCAAGATATGTCTTGCCATTGGTCTGACATACTACATATATTTCACAGGGCAGACCGTTTCCTATTTCTAAATAGCTTCCCTTCCCAGCCGTGCTTGCAGGTGCAACAGTTGAAATATCAGCTATCAAAGCAGTGGTGTAATCATTGATTGAGTCAACACCATTTTGCATAAGATTCATTTGCAATGTTTGAATTATATAGTCTATTAAGCCCCCATAGCTGTAAAGCTGCAAATTTTCTTCTTCAGTAATATTTTGATTCGTAAGCTCCTTTACTGAAACCTTCATAAGAGTGTCTTGAATTTCAATTATTTGGTCTAATATTGAAATAACCTCTCTGTTAAGCAGGTTTCTTGATGCTAACTGCTCCTTTGTGTTTTCAGCAAGCCACTTTAGCTTTGCATAAAGTTCAACATTAGGCTCCACATAATTTAATGGAATATTAGCAATTCCTCCACCCATTTCAGCACCGGATTGCTTCATGTATAAAATACTGTCATGCTTTAATTCAGCATAGCTTCCAAGAGCTGTATGAATATTTTTATCCGTCCATTTTTCATTCCTCATAAATGACGGCATGCCCTTTGTTTCTTCAAAGGATAGAGCGGATGATTCAATGCTCCACAGCCATCCCTTGTATAAATCTTCTTTCCATTGTTCATCTGTAATATTATCGTGGCTTTGGCGCATTATATTTAAATTTTCCTCATACTCATTCCACTTTTCCTTTGGCTTGTAATAAAGGTCCAAAATTTCTTCAGCCCTTTTATTTCCGAAGGAAGCCACAAGGTCAAGCCCTGAAGGAATCGGGCGTAAAAA
>CAZTXR010000090.1:0-7495 GCA_964617605.1 uncultured Clostridia bacterium
ATGTGTACTCTTTTGCCAAGCTGTTTACTCTGTGTAATCCACTGAGCATTCTCATGTCCGCAGTGATTGCAGGTTACATCAAAATAGCCTTCCATATAATTGCCCTTCATAATTTCTTTTCGCCCATATACGATTTTTCTTGGTCCATCATATCTTTTATCCATATACTCTTGATATCTGTCTAAGTTACTTATGGTGTCTTGGTCTAATTCAAGCTGTATGCCGAAACCTTCATCACCGATTCCGTAAACTTCAGTTAAAAATATTAAGCTTAAAACTGCAATCAAAGAAACTGTTATAATAATCCTCTTTTTCATGCTGAACCTCCTCAAATCATGCTTAGATGAAACTATTTTTCTTTATATCTTTATATCTTTCAAGCATTTTCCGTTTTTCCGGCAGGACCTTATCCTTCATAAACAGTATAGCAAGGGCCGGGCCCTAAAAAACCACCTAAATCGGGTAGTTTGCACAAAAAAACCCCACCTTTTTCGGGTAGGGGGCTAAATGATGCCTATTTTTAGCTTTTACTTTGGTATAACTACAGGAATCTTTGGTTTTGGTATCTCTATAGGTATCTGTGGTTTTTGCAATTCGAAGGATCTGGGCTGGCCTGCCCAAGGATAGCCCTTATAGCCCGTATTACTTTTAGTGTATGAACCGCAGATAATGTTTTTGTTTTCCGAAAACATGCTGCCTATGAAACTCCCTACCGACCCGTCATTTAAAGGTATAGTCAAATCAAATAAATTAGATTCGTACTCTTTTTTACTGTTGTACCTTAATTTGAGATTTCCGCTTACATTAACAGTTTTACCGCCTTCCGTATAAGTTCCTGCTAAAGTCTTTAACATTTCATATTCTGTATCATTAACAGAGCTTATATCCAGATATCCATAATTGCCGTCTCTGTTAATAGTCCAGGTTTTTTTGAAATCAGACACTGTAATATTGCTCGCATCCGTTGATTCAACTTCGAATGGGTCTCTTTTCAGATTAGAATCATAGCAGTAAAAAGTGTAATCATTGTTGTTAATAGAACAATATCCTGTCATTATTTGAGGGTTATCTGCAAACATAAATGCAGAAAATCGCGACCCTTTTTGACTGTCAAGGGGGAAGTTCCCATCATCAAAATCAATATTAAAGAAAATTTTATCGTCCAAAATTTCACCGTTTACTTTATAGGAACCGCTTTTGGTTCCGTCGCTGAAAAGTCCCATTCTTCTGTCATATACTGCATTTTCTTTGCCTAATGGTTTATATAAATTTTCATATATGGTTCCGGGAATTCGGTTAATGTCCAACATATATCTTTGTCCGTCCAAGACCATATTCCAACGCCCAATATATTTTTGCTTATCTCTGCTGTTTGTTTCCGGATTTTCTATTACTTTTGTAATATACATTGCACTATTCACGCGTTTCCCTTTCATCCACTGATAGCTGAAAAGTGTGAATCCGTCTTCCTCTTTATTATCATAACCCCAGGAGTTCTTAGCTATAAAAACCTTATTGCTCCTGTCATATCCAACCAATAGCATAGAATGACCAACGTAACTGTAGTCATTAGGATGCGCTTGGCCACCGGGATCCCAAACATTATCATTAGGTGTGGGGTCTTTTCCGATCATCAAAAAACTTATGATGATATCATATCCTGCATCTAATACCGCCTCGTACTGGGTGGTGTCAGACAGCTTATCATAAGGTATGGCAGCCCACTCTTTTATACCGTAAGTTGCCTTTAAAAGTGCTTCCCTTGGCAATTCATCCTCACTAAAATTAACAGAGTTTACATGGAGTGCATTTTTAGAAGCTTCACCGCCTCCCTCATAGAAATCTTTATATCCGAAACTGTAGGTCTCATATTGGCGGCCGCCTGTATAGGGCATATATTTTTCTTCGCAAATACCATAGTTTTTGGATAACATAGCCATGGTATTAATTGAATATCCTCCCCACCATCTCCCCACCTTGTTCTCTCTTTCATAGCTGAATTCGCTCCCTTTATTTTTAAGCCCGTTATCCATAAGGGGAATTATGTTTGCAATGTTTTCAAGATGATGCATATATTCTTCCGATAAGTCTATATTTTTATATTTCATAGGATCCAATCTTTTGTAAGCAGCCTCAAGACCTGCGCAAACTGCCATAGAAGCACAGGTACCTCTTCCCAACTGCGATTTTATGGGGCTTTGATATTTTCTTAAATCCTTTACCCCTGATATATCGTCGGGAGCTTTTAATAAATCCGATACAATCTTTGGTGTGTTGGATATTTTTGATAAGTCAATATCCAGCATATTACTTACATACTTAGCATCCAAGAGGGGAAAGCTATCTCCATTTGCCAATATTACAAAAGATGTATTATCCGAAACTGTTATTTTGCTGATAGGATTATGCTCACCGGCTTTCATTATTTTGCGGGACAATTGGCCTTTATCAAGAGGCTCTTTTTCACTTTCTTTTAGACCGGGAAGCTTAATTTGGGACATTTCGACGGGAAGCTTTATAAGGTCGCCTATTGAATCCGGGTTTTTCAAAACATCGGGGATCTCCTCTATATCAGATGATGATCCTAGTTTTATTATGGCCACTCTCATATTGTCAGGATCCCATTGTACATCGCATCCTAAGGATTCTGCTACAAAACGAAGGGGCAGCATGGTTCTGTCACTGATAATAAGTGGCTTAACATCTGTGTTCCCCGAATCGATGGGGACACTTTTCCCGTTAATCACTGCCCTGTTTTCACCAATCCACAAATTGATAAGGGTTTCTCCCAGCGAGACGGTCACCTTCTTATCCTCTTGGTGCCAGTCTATTTGAGCACCTAAAGGTTGGGCAGCATATCTGATAGGCAGTAAGGTTCTGCTTTCAACAATGGTAGGACTTACATCCATGGTCAGCAATTCCCCGTTGACAAAGTATTCCTTGTCGCCAAGGGCAAAGATTAATACTACATTCTCATTTTTCTCATCCGGTATCTTCATAGCAGTATCCGCATAAACAATAGATGATATAAGCATAATACTTGCCAAAACAATGCACAAAACACCTTTTATTCTTTTCATTCCTTCCTCACTCCTTTTTTTATAGATACTTCTGTCTTCCTAATTTTTATAATAACAATACCTCCCCTTATATCCTATATTATAATGAAAAAGGTTTGTTTTTGATAGCTACTAATCATGGTAGGTTTGCATAAACACAGACATGTACAAAGCCAAGGATGTGTTTTATGACTTGCCTGCTTACTCCCGGCAAAGAGCCCAATAAAAAAATGGCTTTCCTTAATAAAAGAAAACCGTTTTTTGACGGAGGGTTAGGGATTTGAACCCTAGATACCCATATGGGTATAATGATTTTCGAGACCATCTCCTTCGACCACTCGGACAACCCTCCAACATTTGCACACTGATTCAAGTACTGACCCTTTGACTCAACTATTACAGTTTATACAGGAAGGAGTTTTTTGTCAATATCTTGGTTCTTCATTTTAATTTTTATAATATCGTCATGTATTTTTAATCTTGTTAATCCTTAAATATTTCTTTTTGAAACTTTAAGGCGGTAGGGGTTATTGCTATCCCTCCCAAAGCGGTTTCCCTAAGCTCCGGCGGCAGCTGTCTGCCCACTTTGTACATAGCCCATACTACTTCATCAAATGGTATTTTGCTGTAAACTCCACTCATTGCTAAATCTGCTGTAGTAAGAGCACTTACTGTACCGGCTATATTTCTTTTAGCACATGGAACCTCAACCAAACCTGCCACAGGGTCGCAAACTAAACCCAATACATTTTTGATTACCACTGCTGCTGCTGACAACGCTTGTTCCGGAGTTCCCCCCATCATTTCAACAACTGCTGCCGATGCCATAGCTGCTGCAGAGCCGCATTCTGCCTGGCATCCTCCTTCTGCACCGGCTAAGGTTGCATTTTTGGCTATTATAATTCCAACTCCCGCTGCCGTAAATAAGGCATTAATTAATTCATCGTCTGTTTTATTTAATTTTTCACCGGCTGATAATACTACTGCCGGCAAAATTCCACAGGAGCCAGCTGTGGGGCATGCTACAATCCTGCCCATGGCAGCATTTACTTCAGAGGAAGATAAAGCTCTTGCCATAGCCCTGTTCATAAAATCTCCCGTAAGGGTATTCTCCCTGTCTGCATATTGTTTTATTTTATATGCATCTCCTCCGATCAATCCGCTTACCGACTGCACTTGTTTTTCCTGTGCATAGGTTGAAGAATTCATCATAACATGGAGAGTGCTTCTCATTTTTTCAATTATTGTTTCACGATTGCTTTCGCTTTTTTCTATTTCTTCTTGTATAGTATACTCCCAAATAGGAATGTTTTTTTCGGTGCATATTTCTATTAATTCTTTTCCTGTTGAAACAAACATTAAATTACTCCTTCCACTATGGGATTGATAAATTTCACATTATTAATTTCCACGATTTTCTTAATTCTGTTCATTGCTTCTTCTGTAATTATGCTGTCAGTTTCCAAGGCCATGTTTGCCATTTTTCCTTTTTCGTTTCTATAAACTCGCATATTGGCAATATTAATATTTTGCTCATATAAAATAGAGGAAATCTTTGAAATCACCCCCGGCAAATCTTTATAGCAAGTAATGAGTGTTGGACGCTCTCCCGTAAATTCAACAGCTTGACCGTCAATATCAAAAATAAATATATTCCCTCCACCCACTGATGAACCTGAAACCATGGTAACACTGCCATCCTCTTTTGTTATTATAAACTTAACAGTATTCGGATGGACTTCACCTAAGTCAGCAGGGGTAAATATTGTTTCTATTCCTATTTCCTTAGCTATTTCAAAGGACTTTTTTAAATTATCATCCCAAGGTTCCATATTGAGAATACCTGCCACCAATGCCTTGTCCGTTCCATGTCCTTTATAGGTTTCTGCAAATGAACCATGAAGCAAGAATTCTGCTCTTACAATTTTACTGCCCGCTATGGTAGCTGCGACCTTGGCAAGTCTTGCGGCTCCCGCTGTATGAGAGCTTGAAGGTCCTATCATAATAGGACCAATTATGTCGAAAGCGCTGTAATTACGCATATAAACTCCTATTCTAAACTTTTAAATGTTTTCACTGCATGTTTTAATTTTTCTACTATAGGCAAATTGTAAGGGCATTTTCTTTCACATTTGCGGCAACGCACACATTCATCCGCTTTAACCGCTAATTGGTCATATTTGAGCTTGCCGAATTCCGGCATATTGTATCTGGTGACATAGCTTTCAAAGGTAAATACATTGGGTATATCTATTCCTTCGGGACAAGGCTTGCAATAGCCGCATCTTCTGCAAAATTCAGTACCCAAACTTTCAACTTCACTGTTTATTATACCTTTTTCTTCCTCTGTCAACGGTTCCGCACTTATACCTGCTTTGGCATTTTCAATAACTTGTTCTATTGAGTCCATGCCGGGTATAGCAATTGTTATCAGTCCTGAATCCATAATATATTTTAAGGATAATAAAGGGTGATCAAATGCTCCTCCTGCCATTGGCTTCATTGCTATGGTACCCATTCCTTTACCAAGTGCTTTTAAAAGTAATTCCGTTCCTTGCGGCTCAACGGGATTAAAAGGGAATTGAACTGTTTCAAATTCATCATTGTCGATTGCTTCTATCAAGAGCTCTCTTATGTGACCGGTTATGCCTATGTGCTTAACTATTCCTTTTGCTTTTGCTTCCATTAATGCTTTAAGTGCTCCGGTTTCTGAAAGGGAAGTTTCCAATTGCTGCATTGTGCTTATATTATGAATTTGATATAAATCTATATAATCAATATCCATAGTATTTAAGCTTTCTTCAATGGACTTTTTCATGGAATCATAATCAAAGCTCATTGCTTTTGTCGCAATATAAAAATTTTCACGTCCGGCAGCCTTAAGACCCTTGCCTATATATTCTTCACTGATTGTATATGCTCTTGCTGTATCTATAAAATTTATTCCCTGTTTCTTGCATTCAAGAATTATGTTAATTGCTTCTTCTTCATTTACTCTCTGTATCGGGATTCCTCCCAATCCTATTACAGATACTTCCATTCCGGTGTTTCCCAATAATAACTTTCTCATATCTATACCTCACATATTTTAATGGATTAATTATATATTAGAAATTTATTGGAGTCAATGCGGAAGAGATATAATTCGCGATACAATCAGACAAAGAGGAACGCATCAAAAATATGGTTAGGTTACAAAGAAACATCCCGCAATGTTCCGCGGGATGTTTATATAATTTGGAAGAAGATAAAAAAAGTATTATCAAAAACATTATCTGCAATAATTCTTAAATTATACATAAATTTTAAAAGTTTTTAATATTAATATTACAGATTATGCAATAATTTACTTTCTTTGAGGACCATCTTTATGGGGCTTCGCCCTCGATACAGATATATTCATATAGACTGTCCCTATATGTCAGGCGGTGATAATTTGAAAAAAAACAATTTTGTTATTTTACCGGTTTTTATATTATATATTGCAATTTTTAGATTCATATATTTGGAAAATGGGATGTCTTTGATTATCAAAGTATGTTTCCCCATATTTGCCGGTATATTATTAGCTGCAATTTTAAATCCTACTTTAGTATTTATTCAAAGAGGCCTAAGAATTAAAAATAGATATATTGCCCTTATAATGACTTATCTTTTTGTTTTTTTAATGGTTTCTGTTGTTATTAAAACTATTGCACCTAATATAATAAATAGTATTATACAATTATCAAAGGATATACCTAAGCTTTATCGTAAGACAAATGAAATGTTATCCATATTTAGTGATGATATGATCGTAAAAATTTATGTTGCAGAAATCGCTCAGAAGTTGTCCTCTGTTTTTACAAGAATAATTAACAGTGCCTTGTCAAAGGTCATCAATATATTTCTTGCCTTTACCAACACCTTGTTGTCCATAATGATTTCAATTTATATGTTAATTGATAAAGAAAACATTGAAAATTGGATTGAAGACTTTATCGGAATATTTATGGGGGAAAAGACAGCCAATGATTTATTAAAGATAAGTCATCTTCTTTACCGCAATGTTTCAAATTACATATCAGGCAAGGCGATAGCCTCCCTTATCATTGCACTTCTTACATATTTAGGATCAAAATATATTATAAAGTGTCCTTATCCACTTATAGACGGAATGGTTATAGGGATAACCAACATGATTCCTTACTTTGGGACATTTATAGGCGGTATACCCATAATGTTGATAAATTTCTTATATAGTCCGCAAAAAGGCTTTCTTTTATTCATTTTAATTTTAATCTTGCAGCAGGCAGAAAGCCTTATAATAGACCCTAAGGTCTTAAGCAGCTCCTTGTCGATAAAACCGCTTTTAGTAATTATTTCGATTGTAATAGGGGGAGGATTATTCGGTCCCTTAGGCTTATTCTTTGCAGCTCCCGTTGCTGCACTTATTA
>CAZTXR010000091.1:0-7494 GCA_964617605.1 uncultured Clostridia bacterium
ATTCTTCATCCTGAATAAATGAAAAATCATTTAGCTTTATATTTTCTCCATACCCGTTTGAAACTATGAATTCATAAGACAATTTCCTGATTTTTGAATTGGAAAAAAGCGAAGACAGATATTTGTTATTTTTAATTAAAATTTCAGCTACTGCTTCATTAGCATCAATATTCTCTTTTAAGTTATTTTGAGACAGCCATTCCTCTATTTGTGTTTTAGCTTTCTCCCCACTTGTTTTAGATTCTATAATAGCTTTTCCTTCTTCTATAGCAGTTTCAATAACTGCAGGTTTAAGCATATCCTCCGGATATATAAAATTCCCCTCATGCAGTTCAATAGGAACATCATCCTTTATAAGATAAGCAAGCACCCTTTCTTTTGATGAAAAAAAATCACCATAAATATAGGTGCTGAAATTCAACCATTCATGAATATTTTCCCTAACAATATCAATAACTCTATCTTCGGCAGTTGTATATGTAATTCCCTCAGCTTCATCAGATTGCAAGTTGAGTTTTGCACTTTCAATATTTGCATCAATATAATCAAAAGTATCAATTTCAATAGGAAAATCATCTAAAGGTCTTTCCATATTTTCATCTAATATTTTGGATAACTTGTATGATATTTCATTAAAGTCTTTAGCTTTAATTTCATCTGTATACATTTGCACAGTAAAACTTGATACGTTATCTGCAAGTATAACTCCGTTCCTGTCGAAAATTTTCCCGCGAGGTGCTTTTACAGGTATATCCTTAATTTTTTTAATATCTGCAATTTGTCTGTATTCCTGACCCTCAACAATGGTGAGAACAGCCATCCTGAAGCCTAAAATTACAAGCAGAAAAACTATAATTATATATAATATATTAAACCTGTTCTTAAAAAATTTTAACATTTACATCACCCTTTTACTTTAAATCTATCAAATACAAACATAACTAATTTCAACACTAATACAACAAGTACAGAATTTACTAAAGCTTCAAAAAATATTCCCGGCAAAATGTTTAAAGCCGATTGAACTCTGAATCTTAAAAAGAATAAAATCAGGTACAATAAAAAATGCATCACTACAGTTGATATCCCTGTTACGGTGCTGTAAACAAGGAAATTTTCTCTAAGCATATCATCGTTAATATTTCCGATTATTGCACCGATAAAAAAATAAATCAAAGTGTATACACCAAAAATATCATATATCATGGCATCAAATAAAATTCCTGTTAATATACCAAGATATCCGCCTGTTAATCCATCCGACAACATTGCAAATATAACTAATAAGATTAAGGAAAGGTTTGGCAGCACATTAATATAATTAAAAAAAACTAGAAATGATGTTTGAAGTATAAAACCCAAAACAATTATGGAAGACATGAGAATTATCTTTTTCATATTTCTGCCTTTCAAAGTCTTTATTTAGTCAGAACATACACTCTGTTTATCTTTGTAAATTCAACGGCAGGTTCAACTATAATTTTCAGGGTAGAAGCATCCGTTGTTTTTACAACTTCTTTTACATCTCCAATATAGATATCAGGAATATAAACTTCACCGATTCCGGATGTTACAAGTATGTCTTTTATTTCAGCACTTACTTTACTGTTGAAAAAATACCCTGTTACATTGCCGTCAATGCTTCCTTGTATAATTCCGCTTTCATCGTTATTGATATCTCTAAAGCTTACTTTGCAGCTTTCGTCAAGAAGAGTAATAACATTTGACCAATGAGATGATGTCTTGGTAATAATACCTAAGAGGCCTATTTGTACTATTCCCTCATCCGTTTTAACAGCTTGAATAACTATATCATTTTGCTTAATGCCATCGATTTCACCCTTATCAATTGTAAATCTGCTGAACCAATTAGAATCATCCAGTGCAATTACTTGTCCAACAACATAGTTATAAGAAAGATTTTTCTTCATTTCATACTCAGTTTCCAAAGCATCTGATTTATTAACGATATTTTCCAATATGCGCACTTGTTCTTTAAGGCCATAGACATTTTCAGTGAGCATAATATTTTCTTCTCTCATTTTCACAATTTCTTGAACAGAATAAAATGAGTTTGTAAGTGTAATTCCTGTTTTATAGGTAAGTTTTTGAAAACCTGAAACCAAGCTTCCAAAGAAGCCCAAATCAGCGCCTTCAATTCTACCGATTGATGACAGCCCAATAACAATTATCAACATAAAAATAGTGAGAAAAAATAATATCTTTTTAAAATGCTCTCTTAAAAAATTCATCAATGCACCGCTTTATAAACTTTCACAAATTTTGCCGGCACCCATAGCGACACTTTGCAATGGATTATCGGCAACAAATACTTTTAATCCTGTTTCTTTTTCAATATATATATCCAAACCCTTAAGCAATGCTCCTCCTCCGCTTAAATAGATTCCATTTGAATAAATATCGGAAGACAGTTCCGGAGGTGTTCTTTCAAGAACCCTTTTTATCGCATTTACAATTGAATTTATAGTTTCAATAATTGCTGCTCTTATTTCATCGCTTGTCACGGTTATTTTTAAAGGAAGTCCTGAAACAATATCTCTTCCTCTTATCTCCATTTTTTCAAATACATTTTCATTTTCTATGAAATCTTTTTCATTATCATTATTCTGTTCATTGTCAAAATCTTTTAATTTCTTATAATAGTCCTTGCTGGCATTCCCAAGATAGGTCTTAATTTTTTCTGCAGTAATAATACCTATATCCATTTTATATTTATATTTGATATATTCCTTAATATCAATGTCAATATCATCCCCCGCAATTCTTAGAGAATCGCTTTCGACAATTCCTCCCAATGAAATAACCGCAATTTCTGTTGTGCCTCCTCCTATATCAATTATCATATTGCCGATAGGTTGATCAACATTAAGACCCGCACCGATTGCAGCTGCCATAGGCTCCTCAACAAGTTTAACTTTTCTTGCCCCTGCATCATAAGCTACTTCCTCCACTGCTCTTCGCTCTATTGAAGTTACTCCCACGGGAACACTTATAACAATGTTTGATTTAATAAACCTCTTTTTATTCAGACTCTTAGCCACAAAATACTTTATCATTGCTTTTGTTATTTCAAAATCCGCAATTACTCCGTTTTGCAAAGGCCTTATGGCTCTAATTGTTTTAGGGGTTCTGTCAAGCATTGCTTTGGCATCGCTTCCTACAGCACACACTTCATTTGATAAAGTGTTTATTGCAACTACTGAAGGCTCATTTACAGTTATTCCTTTATTGTTTACATATACTAATGTGTTTGATGTTCCTAAATCTATTCCTATTTTCTGTGTGAAAAAATCAAAAAATCCCATCTAAGTTTCCTCTCATTTTTAAATTAAGCCTTCTTCCTTAAAGCTGAAATACACACCATCGCCGATAATTATATGATCCAAAATTTTTATTCCCAAAATTTTTCCGCATTCATCCAATCTGTTTGTCAAAACTATATCCTCATGACTTGGCTCACATTCACCGCTGGGGTGATTGTGAACTAAAATTATGGATGAAGCCAAATTAACTATTGCAACCTGAAACACCTCTCTTGGATGAACTATTGAGCTGTTTAAGCTGCCTACCGATATTTGGGACACCTTTTTAACATTGTTTTTAGTATCCAGAATAATTATTTTAAAATATTCTTTTTGATAATACCTCATTTCTTCCATCATTATAACTGCTGCATCATCCGGGGAAGAAATTTTTACTCTTTCAATTTTTAAGGTACTCATCCTTTTGCTTAATTCTGCTAGGGCCATAAGCTGCGCCGCCTTAACATCACTGATTCCCTTAAAAGATTTAAATTTTTCGACTGTACCTTCTGCTATATTTCTAAGACCTTTTTCATCTTGCTTCAAAATCCTTTGTGACAACATGACAACATTTTCGTCCTTAGATCCTGTCCTTAAAATTACCGCAATAAGTTCTGAGTTAGACAATGTATTAGGACCATATTTTAATAGCTTTTCCTGAGGTCTGTCATCCTCAGGTATTGATTTTATGGTATAATTAGTATTGTCCATTTTTACCTCCACTATGCAATTATTTGTTTACAGCAAGTTTATAGAAAAATGTTTTGAAAGTATTGTATTAAGTTTTGTTATAGGCAACCCCTTTACGTTATTGTAACAACCGTGTATTTCTTGAACCAATAATTCCCCGTATCCTTGAATTCCGTAAGCTCCCGCTTTGTCTATATACTCATTTGTATTAAGATACCTTTTGATAAAATCATGAGTTAACTCATTAAATACAACTTTAGTACACTCATAATCCACTATCTTTTTATGTTCTATAGTATCCATTATACAAATTCCGGTAAAAACACAGTGAGATTTTCCTGATAAAGCTTTAAGCATTTCAAATGCTTCCTTTTCATTTTTTGGCTTACCCATTATTTGTTCTGAATAAACAATTGTATCAGCTGCAATTATAAGACCCTTTTCTTCACAGTCAGAATAAGCTTTCAAAGCCTTTTCAAAAGCGACTTTCATAACAGATGTCTCCGGCTTATCAAAGGGATTTACAGTTTCTATAGTATCCGGCGAATAAATTATAAGGTCATTAACATATCTTTTAAGCATTTCGATTCTTCTTGGGGATTTTGATGCTAATATTATTTTCTTCATATTGATTCCTAAAGCTTTCTGTAAATTATTATTCCTGCTATCAACCCAACTATGCCGGCAACCGTTAAGTTTGCACTGAACCCGAATGTAAGTGTAAAAATACTTAAATCCAAAGTAGCAGGTCCAAAACCAATTCCTTCCCCATAATTTAGAATTGGAAGAAAACTTGAAAATGCTTTACCTAAAATAGTTCCAATAATAACAGATGTAAGTATCAGCAAAATTAAATAAATTGAATTTCCTTTTCTCATCTTAAGCCTCTCTACCTAATTTTAACAAAGTTTTTTCTAAATTTTCAGTTACAAAAATTGAAGTATATCCTACAAAGCATCCTGTAAAAATACTTACCAATGATAATATGGGCAAATAATAATATAAATTAAAAGTAGTGAATAATATTGCCGCAACTGTTATTTGAGTTGCATTATGCGCCATTGCACCAAGCACACTTATTCCGATTAAGCTGAAAATATTTCCAAAATATTTGCATCCTATGGACATAACAATAGTACTCACAATGCCGCTTGCAATACTGTAAATAAATGTGATAGGATTTGTTGCAATAAGCATTAAAAGAATACTCCTGATTATAACAACTAAAAATGCATCCTTAAAACCAAATATAACAACAACAGTCAATATTACAATGTTTGATAAACCTAATTTTGCTCCGGGAGCAATGTAAGGTAATGGTATCATACCTTCAATTATACTTAAAATCAGTGCTGCCGCCGTAAGCAGCGACAAAAAAATATATCTTTGTGTTCTATTCATAATGTTCTCTTTCTTAATTAGCTATAAAATCAGTTTCACTTTCTTCATTTTTATCTACGATTTTTATTAACATTTTGTTTGGAAGGCACACAATTATTTCACCGTCACGGGATATTTTGCCCTGGGATATGCAAATTTTATCGGGGCAAGAGGCATCATGTATCCATATTTGCCCATCTTCTATATGTAAAATATTATAACCTGTTTCAGATTCAATTTTTATCTCTTCCTTAACATCATCCGTTAAAACATACTCACCATACAATTTATTGTCCGAATAAACATATGCAATTTTATTATTTTGATTTGCTGCTTTTCTGCCTCCATATAAAATAAAAAAAACATTTATAATTATTATCACTGCTATCAGACCAATGTCATATTTATTGATTTTCTTTTTCATAGTTTTCCTTTTGTTTTGTGATAGATTATTTATTCTATCACCATTTATTCTATATTTCAAGATTGTATCCAATATATCAGATATATTTAATAAATATTTAAGAATATTGCATAGCATGCCGAATTGTCATCCCAAACATTTTAGGGCATACTATTTTTCTATTACCATAAAATCAGTTACAATCCTTGCTAATTTATTGCCACTGTCAAAGCCGCAATATGTAGGGAATGTTCCTTCATTCCATCCGCTGGCAAAAATAATAATATTAAGCCCTGTATCTTTGTCCATAATAATATCTGCACAGGAGCAATCCGAGCTTCTTACAGTATCCTTTACCATGTCTTCATATTTCTTTAGTTCCTCTTCGCTCATGACATCAAGCATTTCCATAACCTTTTCATCCATGAAACAAGCGAGTCCATTTTCAACTTCATATCCCATAAATTCATCATGGCTAAATGCTTTTGCTGATTCACCCTGCAATAATGCCATTTCCCATTTAACCGGCTCCTTGTCATTAATCCTGATTTCAGCGGCAACAGATTGCTTTTTTCTTTTATCAGCTTTGCCAACATAAATATTTACACTGTATGTCCCAGGCTTAACATGCTCAGAATAGCATTCGTCATCATACAACAAAATAGGGTCTGTTGCTATAATTCTGCCGGTAAGCAATTTAAGTTTACCTGCCTCCACTTTTTCAATATTCATCCTGCCAAATTCAGTGTCAACTATACTGGTATTTCTCTTTGTAATATTAAGAACATCTAAGTTTATATACATATTAAGCTCCTTTTTTTAATAGTTACTTTTTTCTTTCGCTTAAAATCTTTGTTAATTCATCCATAAATGTATCAATATCCTTAAACTTCCTGTAAACAGATGCAAATCTCACATATGCCACATCGTCTACATCTTGAAGTTCATTCATAACTAACTCCCCTATAACCTCAGTTGAAACTTCATTTTGGAATGTATTATACAATTGTTTTTCAACCTTATCTGCAATTGCTTCTATTTGCTCTAAACTTACAGAACGCTTATCACAAGCACGAATCAAACCGTTAATAATTTTATCCCTATTATAACCTTGTCTTGTGCCGTCTCTTTTTATAACCACTATTTGAGTTTCTTCTATCTTTTCATATGTTGTAAATCGATGTCCGCATTCCATGCATTCCCTTCGACGTCTTATTTTAAATCCATCATCAGCCGGTCTTGTATCTATAACCTTGCTTTCTGAATAACTGCACTTTGGGCACCTCATAGTTGATCTCCTTCTTATTTCAATCCGCTCATGAACTTTTTTTCATCAATAACAAATCTTTCGTGGGTACCTTCCCCTATTTTTTTGTCTTCATCATATGCATCTATTTTAAAAACAAGCCTTTTTCTGTCAACTTCTATAAGCTCTGCATCTGCCCAGACTCTTTTACCTACCTTCGTAGCACTTATATGTTTTATATTAACCATGGTTCCAACCGTTGAATGTCCTTTGGGCAAATAATCTTTTACAGCATTCATGGAAGCAGCTTCCATCAACCCAATCATCATAGGTGTTGCAAAAACCTCTGCAGCCCCGCTGCCAAATACTTTGGCAGTATCATTCATGGTTACAGTTTTTTCTTCCTTGTATTTTAACCCAATAGATAAATTTAATTCCATTTTCTCCTCCAA
>CAZTXR010000092.1:0-7412 GCA_964617605.1 uncultured Clostridia bacterium
AAGACAACGATCTTGAAATATTAGGATTTCAAGATGATATGATACCTGAAAAGGTTGATGATGCCGATGAAAATGAAACAAAAGAAGAGACTGACTTTTTTGTAAGCCAATCTGATGATGATATTCTAAAGGGTGTTAATATTGATGACCCTGTAAGAATGTATTTGAAGGAAATAGGAAAAGTGGCTTTATTAACTGCAAATGAAGAGGTTGAATTAGCCAAAAGAATGCAGGAGGGCGATGAAGAAGCCAAAAAAAGATTAGCGGAAGCAAATTTAAGATTGGTTGTCAGCATTGCAAAGAGATATGTGGGAAGGGGTATGCTTTTTCTTGATTTAATTCAGGAAGGGAACCTGGGACTTATTAAAGCTGTAGAAAAATTTGACTATACCAAAGGCTTTAAATTCTCCACGTATGCAACCTGGTGGATACGACAGGCTATTACAAGGGCAATTGCCGACCAGGCAAGGACTATAAGAATACCTGTGCACATGGTTGAAACTATCAATAAGCTCATTAGGATTAAAAGACAGCTTTTGCAGGAATTAGGAAGAGATGCCACTCCTGAGGAAATAGCCTTAGAAATGGAAATGGAACCTGAAAAGGTCAGAGAAATATTAAAAATTGCTCAAGAGCCTGTTTCACTGGAAACACCTATAGGTGAAGAAGAAGACAGTCACCTCGGAGATTTTATTCCCGATGATGAAGTTCAGGCACCTTCTGATGTAGCTACATTTACTTTGCTTAGGGAGCAATTATCAAATGTTTTGCATACATTGACAGATAGGGAGCAAAAGGTATTAAGGCTTAGATTCGGTTTAGATGACGGAAGGGCAAGAACCCTTGAAGAGGTTGGCAAGGAATTTGATGTTACAAGGGAAAGAATACGTCAAATAGAAGCCAAGGCTCTGAGAAAATTAAGACATCCAAGCAGAAGCAAGAAATTGAAGGACTACCTTGAATAAAAATGGAATGTAAGCATTCCATTTTCTTTTTTAAAAGGTATGGGGACACACCTCTAAAGTGAAGAAGTCTTTGGAGAAAGCTTTAGAGGAATGCCCCCTGATATATAGGGGGATAAGATGAACAGATTAGAGTGTATTGTATCCATGGTTGACAAGTGTAAAACTATAGCAGATATTGGAACTGATCACGGATATGTGGCTGAGATGCTGATAAACAGAAAAATATGCGAATATATAATTGCAACAGACTTAAATGAAGGTCCCTTAAAGAGGGCTAAGGAGTATTTGACCAAGGCTAATCATCAAAATATATGTGAATTCAGGCTTGGAAGCGGACTTACCATTTTAAAAGAAGGTGAAGCAGAGGCTCTTGTAATAGCAGGAATGGGCGGAGATTTAATATCCCAAATAATCGATACATCAAAAAGCATAGCTCATAGTGCCCAACAACTTATATTGCAGCCAATGACAGCGGTTACAAATTTAAGGCGCTATCTGCTTGAAAACGATTTTGAAATAATTGATGAAAAAATAGTAAAAGAATTTCATCATTTTTATTTTATAATAAAAGCAAAGCCGGGAATAAGCAAAATAGAAGATAGCATATATTTTGAGATCAGCAAAATCTTGATAGAGAAAAAAGATCCTGTAATGCTTGATTATGTAAAAAAAGTTCTTAACACTAATGAAAAAATTATAAGTAATCTTGAAAAAGCTAATAAGGTGGAATATAATATAAAAATAGAAGGTTTAAAAGAAAAAAACAAAAAAATAAAGGAATTAATAAAATGAATGTGAATTCTGTAATTAATTTATTAAATAATGAAATAAAATTAAAGGCCCATGAATCCTGGGATAACAGCGGATTGCAAATAGGTTCGAATATGGCAGACATAAATAAAATTATGTTAACCTTGGACTTAGATTTAGAAGCTGCAGAATATGCAGTTAAGGAAAAAGTTGATTTAATAATAACTCATCATCCGTTTTTTTTCAGCTCCATTAAAAAAATTGACATTGACACCTATGAGGGCATGATAGCCAAGCTGCTTATAAGAAACAATATAAACCTTTACAGTTTGCATACAAGTTATGATATGGCTGAACAGGGGGTAACTTCAGACTTGGCGAAAAGACTAAAGATATTAAATTATGAGATTCTTCATAAGGTAAATACTGATAACAGCGGCTATGGAGGAATAGGAGCAATTTCACCTGTCAGCATCATAAGCTATGCAAAATTTGCAAAAGAAGTGCTAAATGCTGAATATGTTAAATTATTTTGCAATGATGATGAAAAAATAATAAAAAAGGTTGCATTCTGCGGGGGGAGCGGCGGTGAATTTATTGATGATGCAATAAATTTAAATGCGGATTTATACATAACAGGTGATATTAAATATCATCAGGCACAAAAAGCCATTAAAAGCGGCTTATGCATTATTGATGCCGGCCATTACAAGACGGAAATTAGCTCATTGGATATATTATATGAAATTCTGGAGAAAAACAGTATAAAAACACTTTTATATAAGAACAATATGACTAAAGAAAAAATAATTTAGGGGTAATTATGGATAAAAATTTCGAATATATGCGTGTAGCGGCAGCAGCTCCTTCCTTAAAAGTTGCGGATCCGGATTACAATATCAAAGAAATACTTTCAATTTCAAAGAGAGCAGGGGAAGAGAATGTAAAGGTGCTGGTATTTCCTGAACTTTCTATCACGGGATATACCTGCCAGGACTTATTTAGCCAAACAATACTATTAAGTGAATGTGAAAGAGCATTAGCTACTTTACTTGAGGAAACAAAGTCCTTAAATATGCTTATAGCTGTTGGGATGCCGGTTAAAGCCGACAACCAACTGTTTAACTGTGCTCTTATATTTAAGGAAGGTAAAATATTAGGTCTTATTCCAAAAACTTATATACCCAATTACAAGGAATTTTATGAAAGCAGATGGTTTGCACCGTCCTGTCGCAGAATATCCGAAACAGTTATCTTGTGCGGACAGGAGGTAATTTTTAACGAAAATTTATTGTTCAAAGATGAAATGTCAAGTCTTTGCATAGGTGTTGATATTTGTGAGGATTTATGGGTAAGCATACCTCCCAGCTCTTACCATACCATGTATGGTGCAAATCTTATACTTAATTTATCAGCAAGCAATTTTGCGGTAGCTAAAGCTGATTACCGAAGAGATTTAGTAAGAATTCAATCCCAAAAATGCATGACATCTTATGTGTACTCTTCTTCAAGCCAGGAAGAAAGCACTACTGATTTGGTTTATTCAGGACATTGTATAATTGCCGAAGCCGGGAAAATATTAGAGGAAGATAATTTATGTGACGGTTTTATTTATTCGGATATTGATCTGGAAAAAATTAATGGAGAAAGGGCAAATTGCAATTCTTATATGAGCAATATAGAAAGAAAAAGCTATAGGTATGCAAGCTTTAATTTGGGATGCATTGAAAATGATCAATTGGAAAGATTTGTAGATCCAAGGCCCTTTGTTCCATCAACAGAGGATAGGGATATAAGGATAAGCGATATATTGAATGCGCAAGCAACAGGCCTATCACAGAGGATGAAGAAAATTAATTCCAACAAAGCAATTATAGGTATTTCAGGTGGTCTTGACAGCACATTGGCATTGATTGTCACAGTTGAAGCATTTATAAAGTTGAAGTTACCCCTAAAAAATATAATTGCAGTTACCATGCCGGGATTCGGAACTACAGACAGAACCTACAATAACGCACAGGTGCTGATGAAGGAACTTGGGATTAATTCAAGAGAGATATCCATAAAGGAAGCTTGTTTGCAGCATTTTAAAGATATAGGCCATGATATTAACAACCATGATATTACATATGAAAATGCTCAGGCAAGGGAAAGAACTCAGATTTTAATGGATATTGCTAATCAGGAAGGCGGAATTGTTGTAGGAACCGGTGACATGTCCGAGCTTGCCTTAGGATGGTGCACCTATAATGGTGACCATATGTCAATGTACGGGGTAAATTCCGGTATACCCAAGACCTTGGTAAAATATATTGTAAAATGGTATGCCGATTTTAAAACAAGAGGAGAAATACAAAAATCTCTTATTGATATATGCAATACCCCCGTAAGTCCGGAATTGCTTCCGCCTGATAAGGAAGGTAAGATACAACAGTTTACTGAAAGTACGGTTGGTTCATATGAATTAAACGACTTTTTCCTTTTTAATATGCTCCGTAATGGCTACGGACCTGAGAAAATATATTATTTGGCAAAAATAGCTTTTAAGGATAATTATTCAGAAGAAATTATTCTGGAAACCTTAAAGAATTTTTACAAAAGATTTTTCTCCCAACAGTTTAAGCGTTCCTGTATGCCCGATGGGGTAAAGGTGGGCTCGATATCATTATCGCCTCGGGGAGATCTAAAAATGCCAAGCGACGCAAGTTATGCTCTTTGGATGAAAAAATGTGAAAATATAAAAAAATAAAATATTATGTCATGGATAAATCTGCATTTGACATTAAAAAATAAATAATGTACAATATGATAGAGTAAATTATACAGTCGCATGCTTTTAGCATGAGGAAAGTCCGAGCTCCATAGAGCAGGGTGCCGGGTAATACCCGGTGAGGGTGACCTTAAGGATAGTGCAACAGAAAGAAAACGCCACTATTAGTGGTAAGGATGGAAAGGTGAGGTAAGAGCTCACCAGCAATCAGGCGACTGATTGGCTATGTAAACCCCACCCGGAGCAAGACCAAGAAAGGACCTTGGAGTGGCTGCTCGTCACAGTCCAAATGGTAGGTCGCTGGAGTTTGCCGGTAACGGTAAGCCTAGACAGATGACTGTTTAATACAGAACTCGGCTTATGTATTTACTCACTAAGGAAACTGATGAAAGGGGACACAGCTCTGCTATGAGGATAGTCTCTGCGGGTTAGAGGAAGGTCCCCTAATATAAAAGGTTTATCTAAAACTGCTGTAATAGCAGTTTTTTTTGTAACAAAACTATTATAATTGAATAATATAAGTACATGCCAAACAAAAAAGGGTGATGATATGTTTTGTAATATAGTACCATGGTTCTTACTTGGCGTAGGATTTGGTAAATGCAGCGAAAGACGCAATGATGTTTTAGGAGACAGGGGCAGAAACGATCCATGCTGTTACAGGCGAAGAAGATAAGAAGAATGGGGACTTACCCTGATAGTAATAACAATAGATTATTACCATCTTCCAGGGTATGTCCCCTCCATTTTATATCTGAAACGATTGTTTCAGATTTTATGTTATAAAAGAACTTGTTTAATACTATACAGTCTTTATTTCTTCAGTTTTAGTAAAGTTTTTAGCTATTATTGCAAGGGTAATTAAAACAACAAGTGCAGCAAGCATCCAAATTGCGGGGATGGATATAAATCTAATTAATATACTGTAAAGAAATGAGCCTGCGAGTCCTCCAATCTGCATTGTAAATGATTTTACAGACAATACAGATGCTCTTATTTCATTTGGTGTTTCTGAATTTAGTATTACTCCTTCAGGAATTGTAGCCATGCCAAAGACCAGGTAAATGGAGGCATAAAAAGCGATAAATAAAGGGATATTTGTCTGCATGGCGGTAAACATCAACAACAGGGCAATAAGTCCTCTCATAAGAAGGTACATTTTTCTTAGATTAAACTTAGATTTTTTAATGGTATTATTAGAAATAATGCTTCCTGCCATTGCAGCAGCCAAGTATAAAAATGCCATAAATCCTAATAGTCTTGTAGAGCTGTCATCAGGTAAAAATGTTATGAAATGCGGCTGCCAATATGTTTCTAATGCGCTAAGAAAAAAACCTGTAGAGAATACAGATAAAAATAAACACAATACGGTAATATTTTTTAAAACAAAAGAAGAGCTGTTTTTAACATGCTGTTTTATAGAAATACGTTGTTTCTTTTCATTCTTAACCGTATCATCAATAAAAACAATAGAAAGAACGATTACTGCCACAGTTAATAAAATTCGTACAATTATATTTAAATCATAGGTCCCAATGGAAGGAAAGGAATGTGATAATTCGGGGAAAAGGCCACCGGACAATGCACCTGCCGATAAACCCATTGCTTCCAGTACTGATAGTCTTGTTGTTATGTTATGTAATTTGTCCTTGCCGAAGTTATCTATGTAATAATCTATAAACAATGCATCAAATGAACCCGAAGCAAGTGCTTTTGCTAAACCGTAAAGCATCATTGCAATACATAAAGCTATAACACTTCTGCTTATTAATAAGAGCGAAAAGCTTAACGCAAATACTATAAGAGATAAAACAAATGTTTTCTTACGTCCGAAAACATCGGCCATAACGCCGGATGGAAGTTCAAGAAGGATAACTGATAGGGCATAAAGACCTAAAATAATTGATAAATTGCTTAAGGATGCTCCCTTGTCAATTAATGCCAAACTGAGTACCGGAGCTAAAAGACCTGTTAAATATGAATTCAGAAACATTATAATTGAATAAACCTTTATTTTCATTTTCTACCTCTCCAAGCAATAATTGCTATAGTTAGATTATATATGAAAACGATATTACAGTCAATACTGTAAAGTAAAAAAGACGCATTTATATGCGCCCTTGTTATATTTATTATTATTATTTGTGCAGTATTGGGGACAGTCTTTTATAAACCAATATTACCATTGCTGATACAACAATCCCTTTAAATATATTAAAAGGTACAACAGCATATAATACAAGTGTTTTTAAATCAGTTATTGCAGGATTTACTGCATTACCCATACTTATAAATGCTTGAATTGGAGCCCCGTATACCTTAGAGTAAACGGGAAGCAGAAGAAAATAGTTCAAAAATGCTCCTACAACCGCTAAAGTCAGTGTCCCTGCAATCAATCCAAGCACAGCTGTTTTAATTGTTTTATTTCTTTGATAAATTAAACCTGCCGGAACAATAAAGGAACACCCTATTATTAAATTGGCAAATTCACCTATACCACCTGTATCTGTTCCGTTAAGAACAAAATTTAACAAGATTTTAATCAACTCAATCATTGCACCTGCTGCAGGGCCTAATGCAAATGTTCCTAACAAAACGGGCACTTCACTGAAGTCTAACTTATAAAAATTTGGTGCAAACCATAGCGGGAAATCAAGAAGCATTAATATTGTTGCCACTGCTCCCAATACCCCCACCTTTGCAATTATTTTTGTGTTGTTTCTTTGTTTTAATGACATTTCACTTTTCATATTTCCTCCTTGTGCATAGCACTATTTTAAGATTATCAGAGGATTACACCGGTTAGGGTATACAAAAATACCTCTGAAATCTTCAGAGGCTTCAAAAAAATTGCTCACAAACTGTAAGTAATTCTTCTTCCATCCAGACTATACTGTCGGTATTGGAATTTCACCAATTCAACCTTT
>CAZTXR010000093.1:0-7342 GCA_964617605.1 uncultured Clostridia bacterium
GAAGACATGGGTAAGGCAAAGCAAATACTTATTGACAGCTTAGCCGAAATGCCTGGCAAGAATAAAGAAAAAGATTATTATACAAAATCTTATAAAATGTTACTTGATATTGCTATTGCAACAGGTGATGCGAAAATGCTTAGGGAGTGGATTGATTTCGGTCAAAAGACCGCAGATGAAAGACTGGTATATACTGCTGATATATATGATGGTTTTCTCAGCCATATAAATGGTGAAAGCGAAAGGGTAAAGACCATACTCGAAAAATATGAGGATACAGAGCTAAAGGATATTGATTTTGATGTATTAAAAGCTGAAGTTTTTTTGTATGAGGGAAAATATGAGGAAGTTGAAAGTATATATGAGGGTTTGTATAAAAGCAATTGGAGAGAATTAAAAAGAAGTTTCGGCTCAGGGGCTTATGACAGGGGCCATTGGTTTGAGGGAAGATTTGATGACCTTAAGGGTGACAGTATTCTTAGGGGAACGGTCACTTATGAAGGAAAACCCATGCCTTTTGTAGAAATCTATGTGCAGGAAGCAAGCGGAGGCTTAAGCATATTAAGCCGCGGAGAAAGTTATGTGGCTATAACTGATGAAAAGGGAGAATTCCGGACCTTAGGTCTCAAGGACGGATTGTACAATGTGGGAATTGGAGTGGACGGTTCTATTTTGACAGACAAGGAACTCCAAAGCACAAAAAATAAATATGTTGTGCTGGATGAAGGCGGGGGAGAAATACATTTTGTATTCAAAGACACTTTAAAAGTAAAGTCACCTAAGCCCGGCGAAAAATTATACGGTGAAGAATTTACGGTATCTTGGGGGGAAGTTAAGGGAGCAGCTTATTATACGGTTGGACCGGTGGTTTTTTATGAACCCTTTGGCAACAGGGGAATCAGTACTCGCACATATATAAAAGATTTAAGAGGAGAATATAAATTTACAGAAACTAATGCTGTCTTTAATATAAATATGATTAGGGATAACCCTAATATAAATGTTTCTGATTCGAAAAATCAATATTTAGGTGCTCAGGCAGTTCTTGGAATATTCCTTCCCGGCGTGGAGTACCCGATTGTTGTAAATGCCTTTGATGAAAACAGCAATCTCATAACAAGCAGCCTTCCTAAAATGTCATATTATGACCAGGTACCAAGCATCACCATTGAAGGAAGTTTAACTGAAGGGGAGAACCTGATTTATCAAAAAAACTATTTGAAAGCAATTCAGTATTATGAAAATGTTCTTAAGGAAAATCCTAATGATATAGATGCATTAAGATATCTTACAAGAATTTACGGTATAGGTTGGAAAGAAGGGGAGCAAAACCTAGAAAAAGCATTTGCCTATGGACAGAGGTATACTGAATTGTCAGGAAATAAAGAACTTCTGCTAAACACTGTAGGTATTATGGGTACGAGTGAGATTAAAGAATACAGCGAGCTTGTTTATGCTACACTTATGATAGCTATGGAAGACCCAAACTTTGATAACTACTATTTTTTGAGCAGATATTATATAGCAGTCGGAAATTATGAAAAAGCAAGAGAAGCTTTAAAAATGGCAGAAAACGTAACAGATAATTTAATTTTCTTAAACATGTATTTTGGTGATTATGTTGAGGCAGCTGAAAATATAAAATCAGAAAGCTTTTATATATCAAGATTATCGTCAAATAAAGTAAAGGACGCACTTACAGCGCTCAGCCACAATCCTCCGAAAGTCAACGAGTTAAAAATATTTAATGATTTTTTAGAGAAATTAATTTTGGGAATCCCATATGGGGATGGACAAAATATTTACCGTGAAACAGCAAAGCAAATTTCAAACAATAATATAAAAACTATCCTTGAAGAAATTTACCTTGAAAGAGGTTGGGATACAGAATATTAAAACATCCTGAGTTTACATAAATTTAATTATGTAAACTTAGGACAATTAAATGCAAGTGTTGAAGTTATTGGAAATTAACTCTTTACAGTATGGTGGAATAACAAGGCCTATAAATTATTTAAGTTATAAGTTTAGCTATTAAGCTTCGTAAGCAGAGAGGTTTTGTAAAACCTATATTTTTTATTTTTCAAGCATACCGAAAATAAATCCTAAAACCCTTTCTTTTTTCAAATCAGGCAATTGTCGGAATAAGTTAATAAGTTCAAGTTCTAAATATGTTAAATCAGATTTATTGATAGTGGTGTATTTTTTCACATCAGTTCTGCCAAGAAGATAATCAACTGAAGTATCAAGATAGTCAGCAAGCTTAATAAGCATGTCCGCAGGTGGAACAGCTTTATTTATTTCATACCCGCTGATGGTTTCTTGGGATACGCCTAATTCTATCCCAAGTCTAACTTGTGTAATACTTTTCTCTTCACGCAATTCTTTTAGTCGCTTCATATTATCACTCCAATAGATTAGTATATATAAATATTATCAATAAATTTTGACATATATAGAAATATAATTTATAATAAATATAGATTATATCAATAAATAGGAAAATACTAAAAGGGTATAGTGATGAATAAAAATAACTCTCTTTGTATATGTGGTCAAAAAAGTGAAAGATTATTGAAAACAAAGGCGGATATGAACGCTTTAAGACAAAAGATAAGCATAGAAATAGAAAAGTCTATTGATGAAGGAATAAATACCTTTTATTTTGGTGCTAATTATGGATTTGATTTATTGTGTGCAGAGATTATTATAAACAGGAGAAAAATAATAAAAATTGATGCTCCCCTTATTATAAAACTTGTAGCTGTAGTCCCGTGTGAGGAACAGGCAAACGATTGGAGTGAGTGCAGCCGGGAACTATACTACAATACACTCGCAAAATGCGATGATGTAATTATATTATCAAATAAATGCAGTAAAGAAAGCAGCATAAAAAGCGACAGATACATGGTTGATGCAAGCAGTAAAATGATTTGTTACTATGATGCATGGGGGATAAACGCATATATGGTTTGTTATGCAAAAAAACGTGGTCTGAATATTGTTAATTTATACGATGGTGAATTTATGGTAAAAGAAGATGATTTTACTGCTTATAACCAATGTCATTTTGCTAAGGATTTTTTAGATTTGAATAATTTTACGAGACTAGAGGTTAAAATATGCTATAATGAACTAAGATTGCAATAAATAAAGGAGTTACAGTGGATATAGAAGCAAATATCAAGGAGAAACTAAACTGCCCAGCAATAAATAGGTGCGGCGGTTGCCAAATACAGCATCAAAGCTATGATAAACAACTTCAAGAAAAACAAAAATTAATCAACGGTTTAATTGGCAAGTATTGCCAGTTGGAAAATATTATCGGAATGGATAATCCGTATTATTACCGCAATAAGGTTCATGCTGTTTTTGATACAGATAAAAAAGGAAATATTATATCCGGAGTATATGAAGCAGGTACTCACAATGTGGTGAATATCGACAGCTGTTTAATTGAAGATCAGCGTGCAGATAAAATCATTGTTACAATACGAGATATGCTTAAGTCTTTTAAAATAAAAACCTATAATGAAGATACAGGTATGGGATTATTGCGCCATGTCCTAATAAGAACAGGGCATAAAAGCGGTGAAATTATGGTTGTCCTGGTCCTGGCTTCTCATATATTCCCTTCAAAGAATAATTTTATCAGGGCACTTTTAAAGGCCCATCCTGAAATAACAACCATAGTCATGAATGTTAATAACAAGAAAACAAGTATGGTTTTAGGAGAAAGAGAACAGGTCCTATATGGTAAAGGATATATAGAGGATGCCTTATGCGGCATGATATTTAAAATTTCACCCAAGTCATTTTATCAGATAAATTCTGTCCAAACGGAGCTTTTATACGATAAAGCTATTGACTTAGCTTCCTTTAATGGAAATGAAACTATAATCGACGCATACAGCGGCATTGGAACAATAGGATTGATAGCATCCAGCAGGGTGAAAAAGGTTATAGGCGCAGAATTAAATCGTGACGCCGTCAAAGATGCAATTGTAAATGCCAAACGAAACAATGTAAAAAATATTTACTTTCACAATTTAGATGCCGGTGACTTTATGAATCAAATGGCAGCAGAAAAACAAACTGTTGATACGGTGTTTTTAGACCCTCCTCGGTCAGGCAGCACCGAGCAATTTTTAAATTCAATGTGCATATTGAATCCCAAAAAAATAATTTATATTTCATGCGATCCTGTAACCCTGGAAAGAGACCTATCATATTTAGTGAAAAGGGGATACAAGGCAATTAAAGCTATTCCAGTTGATATGTTCCCAGGTACCGAACATGTGGAAGTAGTCGTGAAATTAGAAATAAGATAGACCTTAGCATTAACAATGGTTTAGGCAAATTTAAGGCATTGAATGGACAGATGACATTTAATGCCTTTGCTGTTCTAGAGAATATATACACTTATAAGGAATACAATACTAAAATTAATGATATTATAAAATGTGAAATTTTTAAAATGCAATATTATTACCTGAATATTAGTTGGATAAAAATTTATAATTACAAGAAAACGAGAATATGTTATGATATGATCGTAGTTTTCTTTTGTTGATGTTTTTGAGGTTCGGGGATATAATTGAAGATGAATGGGGAGTGCATGGCTTTTTCCTAAAGATACTATAGGGCCGGAAGATAAACCATAAAAAAATAGTTTTAAAATGAATATAGAGGCAACAAATTGAAAAAAAACAAATTAACTATCTGCTTATTGGTGTCTATATTGAATGTTTTTATATCAGGAGGTTGTGAATACCAAAATGAAAATTCTGTTAATGATATACCGACCCCTGTAGAAAATACTGTTGTGATTCAAGAGCCCTCTGAAGCAAAAGAAGAAAACTTAAATCCCTATAACTTTGTTTTATCGTTTACCGGTGATATTAATTTTGATGAGAATTGGGATACTATGAATTATTATAAAACAGTTGAAAATGGAATTTATGATTGTATTTCTCCCGAACTGATACAAATGATGAAAGATGCAGATATTATGTGTATCAACAATGAGTTTACCTATAGTACAGGTGGAATACCCCTGAATAAAACCTATACATTTAGAGCCCATCCATCAAGGGTTGATATTTTAAAAGAATTAGGAGTTGATATAGTAAGTCTTGCTAATAATCATGCTTATGATTATGGTGAACAATCATTGACAGACACTATGTCTACTTTAAAAGAAGCAGATATACTTTATTATGGTGCCGGTCATAACTTGGATGAAGCCATGACGCCTGTATATTTTGAAATAGAAGGAAAGACTATTGCATATGTTGCAGCCTCAAGAGCTGAAAAAAACAGGATGACCCCGCAAGCGACAGAAGATGCACCCGGAATTTTGCTGTGTTATGATACAGAGTTATTTATTCAGACCATAAAAGATGCCAAGGAAAAGTCAGACTATGTTATTGCTTATGTTCACTGGGGCACAGAATTCACCCATAAATTAGAAGAGGTGCAGCTTACTACAGGTAAAGAATATTTAGATGCAGGTTGTGATATTGTAATAGGAGCACATCCTCATTGTCTTCAAGGCATAGAGTATTACAAGGGAAAGCCCATCGTATACAGCTTGGGGAATTTTTGGTTTAACGGTCAGACTATAGACACCATGCTGTTAAATATTCATTTTTATGGTGATAATAATGAAGAATTTATAGAGTTGGAAATTGTTCCTGCAATACAAACGAACAATAAAACTGTAATTGTTACCGAGCAATCAGAAAAGGAACGTATTTATTCATTATTGGAGGGGATTTCCATTAATGCAAAAATTAATGAACTGGGATATGTTAAGGAAAAGTAAAGGGTGTTAAAATCAAGGAGCTTGAAGACAGGGGGACGTATCATCTGTCTTGTGTTTAGGCGGGGTTCTATTTATTGTTTTATAATTCTATTTATGGGTATAATGAATAAAATCATAAAAATCAGGCTTTAATGACCTAAAAAATCAGAAGAATACAAGGGGGTATTATGAAACTTTCAGTTGAACAAAATAAAGAGATAATTAAAATATTGAAGGAACGTTTTGAGAAAAACATGAGTCGCCACAAGGAATTTGAATGGGATATAATACAAGCAAAAATAGAAAAGAATTCAGACAAACTTTGGTCACTCTACCAAATGGATATAAGCGGCGGAGAACCTGATGTTGTTGGTTATGATGAAAAGACGGATGAATACATTTTTTATGACTGCTCCTTAGAAAGTCCCATAGGCCGAAGAAATGTATGCTATGACAATGAAGCATTAGAATCAAGGAAAAAGAATAAACCGGAAAACAGTGCAATTTGTATGGCTTCTCATATGGGAATTGAGGTTTTAACAGAAGAAGAGTATAAGGAGTTGCAAAGGCTTGGGAATTTTGATTTAAAAACCTCAAGTTGGGTAAAAACACCGGATAAAATCAGAAAACTTGGGGGGGCTTTATTTTGCGACCGCCGCTACGATACTGTATTTGTGTACCACAATGGAGCGGAATCCTACTATAGTTCCAGGGGATTTCGCAGCTTATTAAGAATATAAGGCAAAAAAGTTACTTGACACAATAGCCATAAATTGGTGTAATGAACGTAGTTCAGTTTGGAGATTTGCTATGAATAAAACTATTACTTCAAGGGAAGATATCCTATTAGCAGGCAAGGAAATTATAGCAGAATCAGGTATGCAAGGTCTGAATATAAGGGATGTTGCAAAAAAGTGCGGGATATCTATAGGTACAGTTTATAATTATTTTCCATCTAAGGATGACCTGGTTATAGCTACAATTGTATCTGTTTGGTTAGAAATTATGCACGATTCTCAATGCTTTGTTTCTAAGGACAATTTTGCCGAAAATGTTCAGTCTTTGTTTAACAGTGTACGAAAAGGTTGTAAGAAATATCCATACTTTTTAAGTGCACATTCCATGAGTATTGCTAACCTTGATAAAGTCAAGGGGAGGGAAGTAATGAATCAATACTTTATTCACATAAACAAAGGGTTGCTTGAGACACTAGAGCATGATAAAAATATCAGAAAGGATGCTTTCTCCAATTTCATTACAAAAGAAAGTTTTGTAGATTTTGTTTTTTCCAATATTGTAACATTAGTAATGAATAAAGCAGATTCGTGTCATCTTTTGTTGGAAATAGTAAAACGTACAATTTATTAAAAATCTGTTGACCCACCTCTGGTGGGTATTAACAGAAATCAAATTGAACAGTGTTCATGAAATATTAAATAGGAGGCTTTTTATGCAAGCGATTTTTGAAACTGTATTTCATGCAGCGTATTTGATTTCGATAACTGTAATGGGAATGCTCATGATAAGGGATTCCAA
>CAZTXR010000094.1:0-7292 GCA_964617605.1 uncultured Clostridia bacterium
TTTTCTCCCGTAACAATGCTTTCCGGTCTGTATGTCAAAATTTCATTGTAAGCTTCTAATTCATCATCTGAATTAGGTTCTTTTGAAATCAATCCCGTTAATTCTGTTGTTGAGCTTGCGTTTATAGCATTAATATCCCACTGAATATTATATTTGTCATTTGAATTTTTTGATTTGTCACTCATGCTGAATCTCCTAAACTATATTTTATTTATAGTATGTCATAAAAGGAAAAGTTTTAGTCAAGAATAAAGGCTTTTTTTAAGGGTATTAATACACCATAGCTCTTTACTATATTTATCTATAATAATAATTTTGCCTCCAATAATTGTTTGCCGTAGCTATTGTTTGAAATTCAGTTGCAACTACCTGACTTGCTGCAATCAAGCTATCAGGATTAACGCTATACATTTTGCGGCCGCATTGAAGAACATCCAAATCCGGCTGAATGTTGTGAATTGTATGCCTTGCAATTTGCATCGCCAGTGCGCGACCTTCCTCCGGAGTATTGGTAATTAGAGTCCCGCCGGGTATAAGTACCAATTCTGACTCAGGTAAACGATTCATAATATACCTCCATTTATTTAATAAATCTATAAATCCCCATAAATATCACAGCAGGATTTAATAGTCTATTTATTATATTAAATGCAGGTTTATTTGTGCCAGAACATACAGGTATTTTAAGCCTTTGATAATAAATATAATCAAAAAAATATTTATAATGCTTTATAATCTGCTAATACTTTTAAGCTCTCTTAGGGTGGTTGCCGGAACTAAGCCGAGCAAATAATTCCGCACGGCTGCTGATGTCAAACTTTTTATAAAGATTTTTGATATGAAAATTAGCGGTGTGAACGCTGATTTTCAGCTCTTCTGCAATTTGCTTGGCATCCTTGCCATTTAAAAGCAATGCGGCAACTTCCTTTTGGCGAGGAGTGAGCCTTAGATTTTCCAGTATATCAGACTCTTCCACTTGCCTCACGGCCTCAGTCATATCAATGGAAAGAAAATCGTCCGACCATTCCGCATAGAAAAGATACCTTGAGTAGTAGGGGGACAAAAGCATAAATACAATAAATACCGTGACTGAGGTCAAAGTGGCCACAAGGGGCAGGGAATCAGGCCAGTATGCGGATATAGTACCCGGAATCACATAAGAAACCATGCTCAAGGGCAGTATTACCACAAGGCATAGCTTGAAAATGCGAAAATTTCCATGTTTCTTGAAAACACAGCCTAAAAGATAATAGGCTGCTATATATCCGATTTGCTCAAAGCCGTGGATATAACGGGCAAGGCTTCGCAAAGCGGTGCCTTCCGGCATAAAATACAGGCCATAGGTACATATCATAGCAATAAAAAACATATTGCACATATTCCAGACACTGTGCCTGGTTATCAGCTGCAAGATCATTGCAAGGCAGACAACGAGGATGCCTACTCCTCCGTTTGCGACCATAGCTGCTGACGATGAAGCTCCCGGCAAATAGGTGTAAAATATCTCCACAAAATAATGTGCTACAAAGAAATACAGAGTAAGCTTAAGGGCTTGATTCAGCTTTGATTTCTGTCTGTATTCCACTGCCGTGAAATCATCCGTTTTATAAAGGGACAGACAAACACAAGTCCCGAGAATCAGAGTCGCCAGATAGGTTTTGTCAAAAATTCCCGCTAAAAGTGACAGTCCCGAAATGAGCTGATTAAGGGCAAAAAGTAATGAAATAGCTGCAGCACCCAAAAGACGCTCCGTGTTATTGAGTGTGAATGTATAGGCAAAAGCCGCGCATGCAGCACAGCCTCCCAAGCCCAACATAAAAAATATAGCCATCAGCAGGCTTAAAAGGCTTTCAGGCATGAAAAGCCAAGCGATAAAAGCAGCGGCGGTCACCAAGGCAGACATCCTTGAAACCCCTGCCATGTTTTTTGTATTTGTGAATGCAAACAGTGCCCCGGCTCCAAGACAATATGCGCTTCCCATAAGTGTCATGGCATCCAGACTGAAAAGGCGAATTGAGTCACTGAACAAGACCCCCTGCATATTGGCGAAAACGGGTGCCAAGGGAAAAATCAGCATATATTTCAAGTGACCTATGCGCACATTATAAATGTTTATATTATCTTTAGAACGGAGCAAGGCAAAAAAGGAATCTGCAAAGCCTCTCTTCACATCTAGTTTCAATTTTTCCATATGGTCACCCCCTTGACCTCATATGCTTCTGTTTCGTTTTAAATATTATACTATATGTGCTAGTAAGCTTCAAGTTTTTGAATATCAAAAAATCTGCTAGACCGGCATAAAAATAATTAAAAAACCTGGTTTGCATAAGTTGCACAAACCGGGCTTTTCTAAATTATTTGTCTATTTATTCAGATTAATTACAGTACGTCCTTGGAGTTTGCCCTTTAAAATCAAATCAACATTTTCACTGACTTCTTCCAAGGATATTTCTCTTGAATTTTCCTCAAGGCTTTCAGGCTTCCAGTCAGATGCCATCTTTGTCCATATACCTGTCCTTATATTCATGGGGCACTCAACGGAATCAACTCCCAATAGGGCAACACCCCTTAAAATAAAGGGATAAACAGTTAGAGATATGGATGCGGATGCCACATTGCCGCAGCAGGTTACGCACCCTGAATATTTTGTTGATTTTATGGCAGCCTCAAGAATATTTCCTCCAACTGTGTCAATAGCTCCTGCCCATTGCTCCTTAAGCAATGCTTTGTGAGAATTTTCAAGAAATGCATCTCTTAATATTATGTCGCTTGCTCCGGATTTTAAAAGCATATCCCTTGCTTCTTCCTTGCCTGTCAAAGCGGTAACACTGTAGCCCAATTTACTGAGAATAGAAACCGCCATACTGCCCACACCGCCTGTAGCCCCGGTTACCAGTACAGGTCCATCTTCCGGCTTAATACCATAATTAACTAGTTTGTTAACAGACAAGGCCGCTGTAAATCCCGCAGTACCGTAAATCATACTTTCCTTCATTGTAAGTGTTTGGGGAAGTTTCACAATCCATTTGGCAGGCACTCTTATGTATTCGCCGAAGCCACCATGGGTATTCATCCCTAAATCATAGCCTGTCACAATAACCTTCTGTCCCGGTTCAAATTGTCCTGATTTGTCACTTACCACAATACCTGCCGCATCAATACCCGGTGTATGAGGATATTTTCTTGTTACCCCCTTATTTCCTGTTGAAGAAAGTGCATCCTTATAATTAAGACTTGAATATTCAACCTTTATTATAACATCTCCCTCAGGCAATGAAGAAGTTTCTACATTTTCAATACTTCTTTGAAAATTCCCGTCACTCTCTTCTCTTACCACTATAGCTTTAAATAATTCTTTCATTTTTTCATCATATCCTTTCTCTGAGTTAAAAAGTTTGATATCAAACTAATTGTAGCATTGTCTTGGTTTGATGTCAAACTATATTGTAATTTTTCATAAAGTCATGTATAATTTATTTTATTGGAGGTATTTATAATGAATGACAAATATATTATATATTTTATCAGCAGAACACGAAAGAAAATGCTGAAGTTTTTAGACCATAAACTTACAGAATATGACATGACTGATATTATAACTTCTCACGGAAATATTTTAACTGCCTTATATGATAATGGTGGCAAACTTGCTATGAACGAAATCGCCAAAATTATCGGCAAGGATAAGTCCACGGTCACCCCCTTAATTAATAAGTTGTTGCAGCTCGGATATATTGAGAAAACTCAGGATGAAATGGATAAAAGGATTACCTTCATAGTTTTATCAAAGCAGGGCTATGAGTTAAAACCTAAATTCGATGCAATTTCTGCTCAAATAAATGAAACTGCATATAAGGACTTCACCCAAGAAGAAAAGGAAATCTTTTTACGATTGCTGAAAAAGCTAAATACGAACTTTACCGAATAATCATAAAAGGTAATAATGAAGATATGTTGAAATATGAAAAAGAATTTAAAAATTTCTGTTATTCAAGATTCTCCGGTTATTCTTATTTATATTTCTATAGTCAGACCTACCCCCACCTCTTCAAGGGGAATAAATTTATGTATTTCTGCTTTAGCTTTGAAAGAAACACAATGACATGGATATAGTTTAGTTATATTATTATTCATAAAATACTCAATAGTCATTTTTAGCTGATTAGACACTTCAAACAGATGAAAACCTCCTATAACACCAATAATTCGTTCTTCATTGCATACTTTTTTTGCATGCTCAATAATGTTGCATATTCCGTTATGTGAACATCCGGTAATAATGAACAATCCTCTGCTGCTGTGATAAACAAGGGCTGTATCTTCTATTAAATAATCCGGTTGTTCTGCCCCTTCGCCGCAAACCGTTCCAATTGTATCTCTTATTTCAAAATCATTATATACCGGTATCTCACCTAAAAACATAATGTTTTGACTAATCCTTATAGGTTCTTTTGACAGGGTCAATTTGCAGAGCTTCTGCAATTGCTCTAATGATAATAAAGAGCCTATTTCATCTCCATCAAGATATTTTTTTTGAAAGGCATTTGGATGTGCTATAATATTTTTGTTTGCAATTTTGTTTTCGCGGGCTAAATAAAAAAGTCCTCCCGTGTGATCATTATGTCCATGTGAGATAGCAATATCCGTTACAGAATCTAAATCAATATTGAGATCATGTGCATTTTTCATAAACATGCCTGAATAGCCCACGTCAAACAATAATTTGCTGTCATTGTCTTCAATATAAAACGAAAGTGCCGGTTCACCAAAATAATATTTGTCAATATTGGTATTATTATCAATTAAAACTGTAAGCTTCATAATTCACCAACTTCCTTTACACCTTTTTTTGCTCCTCGTCCCAACGGTATTTTTTATTCCGTAGTATTGTATCAATATTACATTTCAAACAAAATCTCTTGTGACAGCAAACTGTTATCAATTAATCTTTTTTATTTCCTCAATTTTAGAAGCAATATTTTTAAAATCATTCCATGAATCCTTCTTGGCTAATTCGTTTCTTAACAAATATGACGGATGATATGTTGGCATAAAATAAATATCTCCCTTTTTTACAAACTGCCCCCTTTGTCTGCTGATACTGAAATCCGGATTTATGAGATTTTTGGCAGATACTGCTCCAAGGCACACAATAATTTTTGGTTTAATCAACTTAACCTGCCATCTCAAATAATCCAAGCATTTACTGCATTCATCCTCAAGGGGATTTCTGTTTTCAGGAGGTCTGCATTTTACAATATTTGCTATATATACATCATTTCGTTTAAAGCCTATTGCTTCAATCATTTTATCAAGAAGCTGCCCTGCTTTGCCTACAAATGGCCTTCCTTGAATATCCTCATTATATCCCGGACCTTCTCCTACAAACATTATGTCAGCGTTTTCATTTCCTTCGCCAAATACTACATTATTCCTTGTTTCAGCCAGTCTGCATTTATGACAACTATAGCAAAATTTCTTTAATTCATCCATTGTATACACAAATGTCACCTCAAGTTTATATATAACATTTTTATTTCTAAATCTGTATAAATTCAATATATTTTATCATTTTCCATGTTTATTTACAAATAAAATATTTAAGCTGTCTCTCAAGTTCAGGAAAAACAATACAGGTCGGTATAATCTTTGAAGTTATTCCATTAATTTTATAAGCGAAACAAAGGTTTGTACAAATAATCTATGCGTACAAATTTCTTACCATTTGGTAAATCTATACTTTCGCTAAGGCACTTCGTATATCCTATATTCTCCACACATTTTGTTAATTCGTTTTCTTCAATTTCAGCAAACTAACTTTTCACAATTTCATTAAGTGCTTGAAGCTGGTAAACATTCGCAAGACTCATATGTTTTATAACAGTTCTCCATTCGATTCCAGCCAACCGCTTCACGCAGGTCAGCTATCTGCTTTGCAAAAGTTGGTGCGTTTACAATAAAATCCATATATCAATTCTCCCTATATACAAAATGTTTAACACCTTCATTAATGTGTTCCAGCAGCTCACTTGCATTACTTGGATATATTTCCATATCTTTAACTTTTTCAAGAGGAATCCAATGGAATTCAATATCAAAATCTCGTCTTTCAATGTACTCATGAGCAATGAATTTTTTAGACAGCGGAACCTGTGTTTCGTCGGCTAACTTAATTAAGTAGTATATACAAATTTGATGGCAAGGCTTGTCTCCCCATGGGAAAAATATTTCGGCAACCCACTTGATTTCAAGTACCTGAATATCCGCACCTATCTCCTCTTTAAATTCACGGATTAAGGTTTCTTCATTTGTTTCACCTAGTTCTACATGCCCGCTGGGAAAGGCATACCCTGTGTCATTAGTTGGCTTTTGCAGCAGCACCTTGCCGTCACGGATAATAATTCCGCTTTTTTATTGTTTGCTACAGTTGATGCAAAATTTGCAACAACTGCAGTGCGTGTCAACTCACCCTCATTATACAATCAACCATTGAACTTGTATAGACTATTGTCCTATAAGATTATTTTAAAAACGTATGTTTTATTATTCATATTTTTTTCCAACAAAATAAATTGGTATAAATATTCCTAAAAGAGGAACAACCATATTTATTCTAAAAACCCCATCGTTTTAATAGTTATACCAAATTGTTTATCCGCCTGGTTTATATAAAAATTTCATACAACTGTTCTTCCTTTTAAATTCTCTTCGCTAAAATGTTTTTCTTGATTTTTTTTATATATGCCTATACAATAAAAATTAAAATAATACTAAATCAATGATTGGTAGGCTATACCTTATAGAATGGATTTTTAAAATTTTTTATGGAAAGGCTAAAAAAAGCATGAAAATAGGAAGAAATGATTTATGTCCATGCGGAAGCGGGAAAAAATATAAAAAGTGTTGTTATCTGAAAAATGAAAATCCACAGACTCAAATCAATCTAAATGAATTTGATATAGATGATTTTGAAGATGAAGATGATGATGATGATGATGACTTGTTAAATTATTTGGAGAATATTAAGGACCAAGAATTTTTACTCCAAGCTATGACCAACCTACGTTCTTTTACATTGGATACTAAGCCACATATAAAAGAATATTATAAAATCAGAAAAATGCACAGCGAAATTATAAATTCTATGGTTCATTACAATGAAGCCGATAAATTCGAGCTTAAAATAGATAGTGGTTATATCTACAACAATGAACGTCCAATCGACAATAAAGAAACATTTCACTGGATTGAAACTAATTTTGATTTAGAAACAAGGGAAGGTGTACAGGCAC
>CAZTXR010000095.1:0-7271 GCA_964617605.1 uncultured Clostridia bacterium
AATATATTGCTGAGTCCGTAATCATTCATGTTAATTTTAATCAATATATCCTCCTCTTAATTTTAATTATCGGAGGCTTACCTCCGACAGCAATGAAGTTTCAATAAAATAAATCATAATACAACACTCCTTTCGGGAAAAATTTAAGCAAACAATAAGGTTTTGCCAATAAAATGATTTTACAATATTTGTATAAATTAATCAATAAAAATTTCCTTTAATAGATTTTAATAAATGTGCAATAATAATCTGAGGGCGAATAAAAGTTTTAAGAAAGGAACAGATTATGGAAAAAAAGTTTGAAGATATAAAAGAAGAATTCATTAATGCAAGTTTAGATAATTTTTAGGGACGGTTCTTTTTTAAAAGAACCGTCCCTAAAAATTTATAAAAATTTAAATTTAATAGATTCTGATTAATGTGCAATAATAATCTGAGGGCGAATAAAAGTTTTAAGAAAGGAACTGATTATGGAAAAAAAGTTTGAAGATATAAAAGAAGAATTCATTAATGCAAGTTTAGATGAAAAAATAAGAATATATACCACTGCCCAAGGGCTTACGGTAGAACAATTTAAAGAATTGTTGGCGTATTTTCCCATAAAACATTTAGAAAAACTTGAAGAAGCAGTAAACAGCCTTTAAGGGTATGGAGACACACCTTTAAGGAATGTCCCCGCTTATGTATAAATCACCTTAAATTGGAAATAATTTCAATGAGGTGATTTTATGATTAAAGATAATAATTTAAGAAAAGCTTTTGTTAAGGAAGCATTAGGCAATAGAAATTATTTAAGCTATAGAACAGACTTGGCCTTGTTTAAAATGCTTATAAGCTTTGCAGTATTTATATTAATTTATTTTGTATACCTTGACCTTATATTAGCATTCTTGATTGCTGCTTTGGTCTTTACGGTTTTGACTTTAACTAACAAAATAAATGTAGATACAAAAAATGAAAAGGGTAAGGAGCTTTTATTCAATAAAGTTAAGAAGAATTATTTTTCATCAAAAATTGAAGAAATTAATTTAAATGATTTTGAAATGCTTATTAAATTATTATTCAAACATGAAGGCTACAATAATTTAATAAAAAAAGGAAGAAGTTTATATTTAGCAGAAAAGGATGGTTATATAAGCTGCATAAAGGTATTTAAGCTTTATGACGGTATTGAAGTGGAAAAATTAGATATAAGAAGTTTATTGACATTTATGGGACATAGCGGCATAAAAAAAGGATTTTTAGTTACAACAAGCAATTTAAGTGAAGAAGCAGAAAAATTGTTGGAAAAATTCAAAGAGAAATTTGAAGTAACCATAATAGATATAGAAGGAATGTTTGATTTAGCTAAAAAGTACAATATGCTTCCCGAGGATTCATTTTATTATAAAAAGTTATATGAAGAAAAAAGAACAATATCAAGACATGATGTAAAGAATAATATGCTAAACATTAAAAAATTAGCATTGTACATACCTGCCGCTATATTTTTCTATATTTCTTCTGTATGGATGCCTGAAAATAAGTTGGTTATCTATATTTCATATTATTTTGTATTATTGTCAATAGTTAATATATTCTATTACTTTAAAAATAAATATATAAAGGCAAAGTGATATACCAGATTAATATTATATTTTGGGGGTATAAGTTAACTATATAATTTTAGTGGAGGGTAATAATGGAAAAGGATAATATAATGATTCAAAGTCAGCTAAATCACAGAACAATTCGAGAATTTAAAAATCAGGAAATACCGCCTGAAGTTTTTAATACATTAATAGAGGTAGCAAGACGTACTCCTACATCTAACGGAATGCAATCAAGCTCAATAATTCGTGTAACAGATAAAGAGAAAAGAAATGAAATTGCAGCTGTTTGCAAACAGGAATATGTGGCCAGAGCACCGGAACTTTTAATTTTTGTTGCTGATGCATATAGAAATTATAAAATTGCTGAAGAAAAAGATTATAAGGGACAAGATGGCAGGGATATGGACAGGTTCTTCCAAGCATTTACCGATGCCTGTTTAACAACTCAAAATATAGTTAATGCAGCTGAATCTATGGGTTTAGGAGTTGTATTTATAGGGAGTATTTTAAATGATTCTGAAAAAATAATTGAAATTTTGGATTTGCCTGAATTAACAATGCCTGTAGTTGGTCTTGGGATAGGCTATCCAAATCAAAATCCACAGCTTAAACCAAGAATGGGAATGGATTTAAGATTATTCGAAAATACTTATAAAAGGTTCGATAATTATTTAGAAGAAATAAAAGAATATGATGAAGAAATGCAATCTTACTATGATTTAAGAAATGCTAACAAGAGGGTGGATTGCTTCAGCGACCAGGTTGTTACAAAATTAGTAAATCTTATACCAAAAAGGTCAGAAATGCTAAATATAATGAAAAAACAAGGTTTTGATTTAAATATAGATTAATTTGACAGCCCGTCGGGTGTGAACTGTAACGATTATTTTCATTTTACTTATTGTAATTTTAATCACAATGGATTATAATTTTTCTATAGATTAAAATATGGAGGGGAATATGAATTTTAAAGTAACTGTTGGTTTATCTAACAAACATATTCATTTAAGCAAAGAACATATAGATATATTGTTTGGAGAAGGACATGAACTTACGCCTATAAAGGATTTAAGTCAACCGGGGCAATATGCCTGTGATGAAAAGGTAGATTTGATAGGTCCAAAAAACACAATTAAAGGTGTAAGAATTTTAGGACCTGCAAGAAAGGAAACACAGGTGGAAATATCTATTGCAGATGGAATGGCTTTAGGTATTAAAGATTTATGCATAAGGGACTCCGGAAAAACAGAAGGAACACCCGGAGTTAAAATTGTAGGACCTAAAGGCCAAGTTGAATTAAGCAAAGGTGTAATAGTTGCTTCAAGACATATTCATATGAATACGAAGGATGCAGAAAAGTACGGTCTTAAGGATAAGGACACAGTTTCTGTAAAGGTTGGCGGTTTAAGAGGTCTTATTTTTGATAATGTATTGATTAGAGTAAACGATGAATATGCTCTTGACATGCATATTGATGTTGAAGAGGGAAATGCGGCAGGACTTAAAAACGGTGATGAAGTAGAAGTAATAATAAAATAGAAGCAAATATGCAAACTGAACCGGGATTACCGATAAAGCGGAAGAATATCTTCTGCTTTTTATATTGTTTTAATCGTCGTCTTAATGGTATAATAATAATGAAATAATAAGCTTTGGAGGAATAATGGATTTTTTACCTATTAATACAGATGATATGAAAAAAAGAGGATGGGATGAATGCGATTTCGTCTTTGTGACAGGTGATGCATATGTTGACCATTCTTCATTTGCTGCGACAGTTTTATCAAGACTTTTGGAACGTTTCGGTTACAGGGTAGGAATTATTGCCCAGCCTGATTGGAAGGATTTATCTTCTTTTAAGATTTTGGGAAAACCAAAACTTGGCTTCCTGGTAAATTCAGGTAACATTGATTCTATGGTAAACCATTATACTGCATTTAAAAAAAGAAGACATACAGATGTATATTCTCCCGGTGGAAAAGGGAATTTAAGACCCGACAGAGCAGTAACTGTTTATTCCAACAGAATAAGAGAAGCTTACAAGGATGTACCAATCATAATAGGAGGAATCGAGGCAAGCTTAAGAAGATTAAGTCATTACGATTATTGGAGCGATAGCGTCAAAAGGTCTGTACTCCTTGATTCCGGAGCAGATTTATTGGTATATGGCATGGGAGAAAAAGCTTTGATTGAAATTGCAGAAGCGCTGGAATCAAAAATTCCTATTGAAGAAATAACATTTATTAGCGGAACTGTTTATAAAACAAAGGATAGGGAGCGGCCATATAATCCCATATTTCTGCCTAACTATAATGAAGTTGCATCTTCAAAACAAAAATATGGTGAAAGTTTTAAAATGCAATACCGGAACACTGATTCAAAATCTGCCAAAACATTGGTGGAACAATATGATACGGTATATGTAGTTCAAAATCCCCCTATGGATATTTTGTCTGAACAAGAATTAGATGATATTTATGATATGGACTACATGATGGATTACCATCCTATTTATAAAACTTCAGGAGGAATCCCTGCCCTTAATGAAATAAAATTCAGCATAAACAGTGTAAGAGGATGCTTTGGGGGCTGTAGTTTTTGCGCCCTTAATTTCCATCAGGGAAGAATAATACAAAAGAGAAGCCATGAATCCATATTAAATGAAGTTGAAAAAATGAAGCATGACAAGGATTTTAAAGGATATATCCACGATGTGGGAGGACCTACAGCAAACTTTAGGATAAAAGCATGCAAAAAACAAGAAAAGTATGGTGCTTGTGTTGATAAAGAGTGTCTTACGCCGGAAAAGTGCAGCAATTTACAAGTAGATCATAAAGATTATATAGAACTTTTAAAAAAAATCAGAAATACGGACGGAATTAAAAAAGTATTTATTCGTTCAGGCATAAGATATGATTATGCCATATATGATGATAATGATGATTTTATTGAAGAGCTGTGCAAATATCATGTCAGCGGACAATTAAGAACTGCACCGGAGCATGTTTCGGAATCAGTTTTAAAGCTTATGGGAAAACCTTCAATAAAAACATACAATAAATTTGTCAAAAAATTTAAGGCTATTAATAATAAAATAAAAAAAGATCAATATATTGTACCGTATTTTATATCATCACATCCGGGCTCGCAATTGAAGGATGCAATTGAGCTTGCTGAATATATAAGGGATATGGGTCATATTCCCGAACAGGTTCAGGATTTTTATCCTACTCCGGGAACCCTTTCAACCTGTATGTATTATACAGGCCTTAATCCTTTAACTAATGAAGAAGTATATATACCAAAGAATAAAGAGCGAAGAATGCAAAGAGCCTTGCTTCAATACTCTAAAAAAGAAAATTATGAATTGGTTTTGGAGGCATTAAAAAAAGAAAACAGATATGATTTAATAGGCACTGGTCCAAAAGCTTTGATAGAACACAGGATCAAATGAGATTCTTCAGACAGATGGAGTGCTTAATGCAATTTTAATAATTAATTTATTGCAAAATCTTTCATAGTAATATAGAATTGTATTGAAGATTTAAAGGGGAATTATATGAACAGAAAAATTAGACGACGCAAAAAAAGAATTAAATTAATGTCATGGTCATTAGTAATATTGATTTGTGTTTTAGCAGCTTCTTTTGCCGTAAACGGAATTGACAGGAAAGAAAAAGTCAAACATGAACAAACGCCTGCGGAAGGAACACCCGCAGAAAATGCCGGGAAAGAAACTTCAAATGAACCTCAAGCAAAGCCACCGGCAAAACAGGATGTATCAGTAAGAGTTATGGCTACAGGTGATATAATGTTTCATCCTTCGCAAATAGAAGGAGCCTATGATAAGGCAACAAACACATATGACTTCAACAATAGCTTTAAAGCCATAAAAAGCAAAATTGAAGAGGCAGACATAGCAATTGCTAATTTTGAAGGAACAACTGCCGGTAATGAAATATATGCATATCAGGGCTACCCCTTGTTCAATGCTCCCGATGAAGTGTTGGATGCTATTAAAAATGCAGGTTTTGATATATTGGCAACCGCCAACAACCATACCCTTGATACAAGAAAGGCCGGTATAATCAGAACAATAGAACAAATCCAAAAAAGAGGAATGGATGTAATTGGAACTTTTGCCGAAAAACCTAAAACAAGGGTTTTAATTAGGGAGGTAAAGGGTATAAAATTTGCATTCCTGTCATACACGGAAATGGTCAACGGTCTTGAATCAGTTATCAGCCCTCAAGATTTAGATTCAATGGTCAACATTTTTAACGAGACAAAAATGAAGGAAGATATTGTTTATGCCAAGGAACAAAATGCCGATGTAATTATAGCTTGCCTTCACTGGGGAGATGAATATTCAAGAATTCAAGCACAAAGGCAGGAAATATTGGCTGATATGCTGTTTACAGAAGGTGTGGACATAATATTCGGCAGCCATCCTCATGTTATTCAACCGACACAAACATTAGACTATGACGGCAAAACGAAATTTGTGGCATATTCTATGGGGAATTTTATATCAAATCAAAGGGTCGAAACATTGGTTCCTTACGGTATGACAGAACACATTTCAAAATACACGGAAGACGGTTTAATAATTGATGTGGAAATAGAGAAAAAGGGAGAAACAGGAGAAGTATCTATTAAAAATATTAATTATGTACCTCTTTGGGTATACAAGGGTTTTAAAGAAAACGGCCAGGCTGAGCATATAGTTTATCCAATTATGGACTATATTGAAAGCCAAGAATTGGATGAAGATTCAAGGGCAAGAATGAGCAGATCATATGCAGATACTATGGCACAAATGAATGCTGAATAAGTTGGGGGACATAAATTATGGATTTAATAGATCGTATAAGATTAATTCTTACAAATATAGGTTTAAATACTATTGTAGATGTAGGCATTGTTTACTATGTCCTTTATCATGGATATATACTCATTAGAGACATGAGGGCAAAACAACTGGTTAAGGGAATCGTGTTATTGGTTGCCTTAATTCCCATATCCAGTATATTTGACCTTTATATGATTGAATTTATCTTGCAGAATACATTCCAGGTTGGTGTAATTGCTTTAGTAATTGTTTTCCAGCCTGAAATCAGAAGGGCTCTTGAATATTTGGGGAGAACATCTTTTACTTTGTCTAATATTGAAAAAAACGCCCAAACATCACAAAAAATTATTAAGGAAATTATTTCTGCAACAACTTCTCTTGCAAGACAAAAAATAGGTGCATTAATTATTTTTGAAAAACAAATAGGACTTGTAGATATTATAGAAAGCGGAACACAATTAAATGCAAATATTTCCAGCGGACTTATAATTAATATATTTATTCCCAACACCCCTCTTCACGACGGGGCAGTTATTATTAAAGATTACACAATAAGAGCTGCAGGATGTTTTTTGCCTCTAACAGAAAACAATCTCTTAAGCAAGGATATAGGGACAAGGCATAGGGCTGCCATAGGTATGACCGAAAAATCAGACTCAATTGCCTTGATAGTATCAGAAGAAACAGGATACATTTCTTATGCTGTAGAAGGAAGACTTTACAGGAATATTCAAATTGAAGAACTTGAAACTTTATTGACTGGTATATATGCGGAGAATGAAAAGGTAAATATTATAGATAAATGGAGAAACAGAAATGAAGATAAA
>CAZTXR010000096.1:0-7258 GCA_964617605.1 uncultured Clostridia bacterium
TGGTATACAGATGTAATAATGAAGAATGAATTGGTGGATTATTCGCCTGTAAAGGGATTTATGGTTATAAGACCTTACGGATATGCTCTTTGGGAAAAAATTCAAGAGTATGCTGATGAAAAATTTAAGGCAACAGGGCATAAAAATATGTATTTTCCGCTCTTGATTCCTGAAAGCTTATTGACTAAAGAAAAAGAACACGTTGAAGGATTTGCGCCGGAAGTTGCCTGGGTTACGCACGGAGGAAATCAGGAATTGGCTGAAAGGCTTGTGGTAAGACCCACATCGGAAACAATTATATGCCACATGTATGCAAAATGGCTTAATTCTTACAGGGATTTACCCTACTTATACAATCAGTGGTGCAGTGTTGTAAGATGGGAAAAAACCACCAGGCCATTTTTAAGAACATCTGAATTTTTATGGCAGGAAGGCCATACCTTGCATGAAACAGAGGAAGAGGCCCAGGCAGAAACATTGCAGATGCTTGATATTTACAGGCAGGTTGCGGAAGACTTAATGGCTATGCCTGTTGTAACAGGACAAAAAAGCGACAAGGAAAGATTCGCCGGAGCCCATGCCACCTACACCATGGAAGCCTTGATGCATGACGGCCAGGCACTGCAGGCAGGAACTTCCCATAATTTAGGCCAGCACTTTACAAAAGCTTTTGAAATAAAATTCCAAGGCAGAAAGGGACAGGAAGAATATCCCTATCATACTTCCTGGGGCATTTCAACCAGGCTTATAGGCGGTCTCATAATGGTTCATTCAGACAACAGGGGATTGGTGCTGCCGCCCAAGATAGCACCGGTACAGGTTGTGATAATTCCCATAGCTCAAAAGAAAGAAGGAGTATTGGAAAAAGCAAATGAACTGTTCGACAAATTAAAAGCAAGGGGAATAAGAGTTGAACTTGATGACAGCACAGAAAATTCACCGGGCTGGAAATTCAATCAATATGAAATGAAGGGTTACCCCATCCGCATTGAAATAGGACCAAGAGATATTGAAAATAATCAGGCTCTTGCTGTAAGAAGAGATAAATTAGAAAAAGAAACCCTTTCACTTGATAACATTGAGCATACAATTAGCAGCATGCTTGAGACCATGCAAAATGATTTATTCGAAAAAGCAAAGGCTCACAGAGAAGCAAATACCTATTTAGTGAAAGATTATGAGCAATACAAAAAAGATCTTCCCAACCGCCCCGGATTTGCAAAAATGATGTGGTGCGGCGAAAGGGAATGCGAGGATAAATTAAAAGAAGAAACAGGCGCAACTATCAGATGTATACCTTTTGAACAAGAAAACTTAGGAGACAAATGCCATATTTGCGGCAAACCCGCTAAACACATGATTTACGCAGCCCGAGCCTATTAAACTTTTGGGACGGTTCTTTTTTAAAAGAACCGTCCCAAAAAATTATAATTGACAGCAAAAATAGCGGGTGCTATAATTTTGTAAAACTGACCGGTCGGTCGAAAATTTTGGAGGGCAAGTTGAAAAGGATATTGACATTATTATTGATTGGTGCATTTATTTTTACCGGCTGCACCACAGGCCAAGAAGCAAATGCAAAAGAAGAAGAGGCTTATACGGCAGTGGAAGTAGAAACCCTTAAGCCAATGGATTTATACGTAGAAAACTTAATGACGGCAAAGGTATTTGCAGACAAGGATGTGTTTGTAATACCTTTAATGGCAGGGAAAGTTGAAAAGATAAATGTAAGTGTAGGGGATAAAGTAAAAAAAGATGATATCTTGTTTGTTATGGATAAGGATGATATATCAAAGCAGGTGAATCAAGCTTCTGCTGCTTATGAAGCTGCAAGGGCAGGCTTTGATGTAAGTGCGTCTCAAATACAAAGCGCTAAGGAAAATTTAGAGAGGATAGAAAAACTTTATGAAGAAGGGGTTGTGCCTGAAACACAATATGAACAAGCAAAATTAGCTGCATCCGACAAGTCTCTGGAAGCTGCAAGAATGGGACTTGAGCAGGCAAGAGTAGCTTATGCAAATGCTGCTTCAATGCTTAAAAATGCTGAGGTTAAGGCTCCAATTTCAGGTCTTGTGTCCAATATTAATATTGTTGAAGGAGAATATGCAACATCTTCAAATCCTCCAATAACAATTGTTGACTCTGATAGTATAACAATTGAATTTGGGGTAGCCGCAAGCCTTGTAAACAAAATACATAAGGGGGATGCGGTTGAAGTCGAAATAAGTTCAGCCAATTATAAAAATGAAGCCCCAATAAACAGCGTAAGTGCATCTGCAGATATTATGACAAATCTTTATACTGTAAGCCTTGTGCTTGACAATGACGGAACAATTAAACCGGGGATGTTTGCCAAGGTATATTTAAAAACAGACAAAACAGACAATGCTTTTGCCGTTAAAACAGAAGCCGTAAAGGAAAGAGATGACAAAAAGTATATATTTGTGGCAGAGGGTGATAAGGCTCTTGAAAAGGAAGTTATCACTGGGCTTGATACAGGAGCCTATATAGAAATTAAATCAGGTCTCTCCCTGGGCGATAAGGTTATTGTGAAAGGACAGGATTACATAAGTGACGGCAGCAAAATAAAGGTTGTAAGGGGTGAATAGGAATGCTTGCAAAATTTTCGGTTAAAAAACCCGTTACAATTACCATGATGATTTTGATAGTTATTGTTTTAGGGGCAGTATCCTTCAGCAAGCTTCAAATAGATCTGCTTCCTCAAATGGACCTGCCCTATATAATGGTTCAAACAAGCTACCAGGGAGCAGGCCCTGAAGAAATAGAAAATATTATTTCAAAGCCCTTAGAGCAAACCTTGTCCACAGTGGAAAATATCGAAGCTGTTATTTCAATTTCCAATGAAGGAAGCTCCCTTTTATTGATGCAATTTGCCTTTAATACGGATATGGATGAGATAATGCTTCAAATAAGGGAAAGAGTGGATATGATCAAGGGATTTTTGCCTGATGGGACATCTTCTCCCCTAGTAATGAAGATGGATCCCAATGCCCTTCCGATAATTCAATTGGCAGTTTCAAGCAAGGGAGATTTGCACACTACTCAAAAAATAGCCGAGGATGTTATATCACCCCGCTTTGAGCGCATAGAAGGCACCGCTTCCGCCAATGTATCGGGAGGCTTGCAGCAGGAAGTTGAAATAATGCTGCAGGAAGAAATGATAAAAGGATATAATTTAAGTTCCTCCTATGTTGCCCAAATACTTCAGGCAGAGAATTTAAATATGCCCGGAGGTTCTGTTAAAAAGGGAAACAATGAGCTTACAGTCAGGACAATAGGAGAATTTAAATCCATTGAAGAAATAAAAAATTTAACCATACCCCTTGTCAGAGGCGGCACAGTAAGACTGAAAGATATTGCTGATGTGAATTTAAAGGATAAGAAGCAATCATCTATAACTAAATTAAATGGCAAGGAAGTTGTTCAAATATCCATAATGAAGCAATCTGATGCCAACACCGTTAATGTAGCAAAAGATATAGATAAGGAAATAAAAAAAATAAAAAATGAATATCCGGATTTAGATTTAGCAACTGTATTTAATCAGGCGGATTATATAAATTTGGCTATAGATAATTTAATAAGCACGGCAGCTATAGGTGGTATTTTGGCCATAGTCATACTCTTAATTTTCTTAAGAAGCTTTAAAACCACATTGGTTATAGCCCTTTCCATACCCATATCCATAATCACTACATTTGTTATATTATTTTTTACGGATATCACATTAAACATGATGACCATAGGCGGCTTAGCCTTAGGTATAGGTATGTTGGTTGACAATTCAATAGTTGTTCTTGAAAATATTTACAGAAACAGAAGCTTAGGTATGGACAGGGTAACTGCTTCAATTGACGGAACCACTGAAGTATCAATGGCAGTTACAGCCTCTACCTTAACTACGGTTGCCGTATTTATACCAATAGTATTTACAGGCGGCCTTGCTGCTATACTCTTTAAAGATTTCGCTCTGTCAATTGTAATTGCTTTAATGAGTTCCCTGGTTGTAGCTTTGACCTTAGTTCCAATGCTTTCTTCCAAACTTATTACGGTAAAAAATCTTGAGTCGGAAGAGGCACAGGAAAAAAAGCAGGGGCTCTTGGTGACTTTTTATAAAAAGATATTAGGCTTAAGCTTAAAACACCGCTTTATAACAATATTATTGAGTATTCTTATGTTTGCCGTCAGTGTATTAATGGTTGTATCTGTAGGAGCTGAATTTTTCCCTGCAACAGATGAAGGTATGATTAATGTCAATGCAAGCTTGCCTGCAGGCTCTGAAATTAAAGAAATAGATAATATATTAGAAGAAATAAAAGACTCGATTATTAATATTCCTGAAATAGAATCTATATTTACCTCTGCCGGAGGGGGAAGTATTATGGGCTTGGGAAGCAGCTCCGGGGGTTCCATAAGTGTCTTGCTTAGGGACTTAGATGAAAGAGACAAAAGTGCAAAACAAATCAGCGATGAAATAAGAATTAGGGTAAAAGATATTCCAGGAGCTGAAATAAGTGTGTCGGAATCATCAATGATGATGATGGGAATGAGCACAGGCGCAATAAGTATCAGCATTAAAGGTGATGACCTGGATACGCTAAAAAATATCGGGGATGATTTTAAAAGCATTATTGACAAGGTGGAGGGCACCAGGGAAGTTACTACAAGCTATGAGGACGGAGTACCTCAAGTTCAAATAATTGCTGACAGAGCTATTGCGTCTCAATACGGTTTAACTACTGCCCAGATAGGAAGGGCGGTCAATAACTCCTTGTCGGGCTTTAATGTAACAAAGTATAAGGTTAAGGGCGATGAAATAGACGTGGTGCTTAAGGGTGACAATGCTTACGGGGAAAGTATTTCATATTTGGAAATGCTTCCTGTGGAAACACCTATGGGCAGCCTGCCACTGTCAGAGCTTGCAGATATAAATGTTGAAAAAGGTCCCATAAGCATAAGAAGAGAAAACCAGGTGAGAGTTTTAACCGTGTCAGGGAGTGTCGCAGGTAGAGACGTTCAAACTGTATCCAATGAAATAGAGGAACTTCTTAAGGACTATAATATGCCCTATGGCTATAATTACGAATTTGGCGGAGAAATTGAGCAGATTCAGGAAACTTTTACAGACTTAGGCTTGGTTATGTTAATGGCTGTTGTTTTGGTTTATATGATTATTGCAGCCCAGTTTGAGTCATTGATTCAACCCTTATCAATTATGTTTTCAGTGCCTTTGGCATTGTCGGGAGGTTTTATAGGATTGTATATAACGGGGCTTCCGCTTAATGTAATAGGTATAATAGGCTTTATAATATTGGTGGGCGTGGTTGTTAACAATGCCATAGTATTGGTTGATTACATCAATCTAAGACGCAAAAAGGGAGAGGACAGAACTTCTGCAATAATGAAAGCAGGACCCATCAGAATACGTCCCATTATGATGACGGCACTTACGACAATATTAGGCCTGATACCCATGTCTTTAGGCATAGGTGAGGGAGCTGAGCTTACTCAGTCCATGGGTGTGGTTGTAATCGGAGGATTGTCTCTGTCAACAGTTTTAACATTAGTTATAGTTCCTGTCATGTATACTTTATTTGATGATATATCAGAATTTTTCAAAAGAAAGATACAAAAAAACGAAACTATTGAGCTGATACAATAGGACGGAGGATAAGATGGCTGAAAAAAATCAAAAGCGTCAGGATATATTGGCTTCCGCAAGGGGTTTGTTTAAGGAAAAGGGGTTTCATAGCACAAAAATGGAGGACATTGCAATAGCAGCAGGTGTCGGCAAGGGAACCCTGTACGAATATTTTGAAAATAAGCAGGATATATTTGACGAAGCATGCATTGAATATGTTGATTTAATAATCGATAATATAAAATATATATCCGACATGGATAAAACCTTCAAAGATAAGTTATTGATTTTGTTCAATGAAAAATTAAAAATGGAAGCAGTATTTGCAAATACATCCATTGATAATATTTTATCCAACAAGAACATTATATCAGAAAAGACCGTTAAAACAATATTCGGCAAAGTTTCAGATATGTATAGCTTAATCAGTAAGATTGTAGACCAGGGCAAGGAGGAAGGGGCAGTCGAAAAAAATGTTCAGTCAGAAGTAATAGCCTGCTTGATAGTTGGCACTATGAGTGAATATTTCAGGTTCAAGCTATATAATAAGGAATATGAAATAAAAGAAGATGATGTAATTTTTGACTTGCTCTATAAGGGTTTTGGCATTAAATAGAAACATATAGGAGGTTACAAGGGAAAAATGAAAAGAAAAATATCGTTAATATTGGCTATGGTGCTTATATTAAGTACTATAAGCGCATTTGCGTCAGAAGAAGCTTCCGTAAATGAAGAAACAATGGAAGCTGCAGAAAGTGTTGAAGATGTAGAAGTTGCTCTGGAACCCCTTAAATTATCCATAGATGATGCCCTAAGAATGGCAAAAGAAAACAGCAGGGAAATGTGGAAAATTGATGATGGAATTGCACAGGTTAAGGATGCAAGAAAAGATGCTAAGGATGCTAAGGATGCGGCAGAATTAATAATGTCATTATCTTTTTCACAAATTGAAGATTATTTCGGACCAAACTTTGATGTAACAAGTAATTATGTTGAAAAACTGTTAGCTAAAAACGGCTACTACATTACATATGCCGATACCCAGCAAGATCAGCTGGAAAAAAACAAAGAAATGCTCATTGCAGGAATTGAAATAGAAACAAAATCACTTTATTACAGCGTCCTTGTTGCGGAACAAACAATTGAAATCAACAAGTTGAATTTAACAAAGGCCGAAGAACAATTAAGAGTTGTGAATTTAAAATTCAATAGCGGTTCTGCTACAAAGGCTGAAGTGCTGAATGCAGAAATGGCAGTTCAAAAAGCTAAGACGGATGTGGATTCTTCAGTTGATGATTACAGTATTGCGAAATTGAACTTGTTAAACAAATTGGAGCTTGATTTTGATACAGAATTCATATTGACAGATATCAATTTATCCTATGTCCCTTCAGAAGAAATAAATTTAAATGAAAAAATAGATGCAGCAAAGGCGGAAAGGCCTGAAGTATTAACAGCACAAAACAATTTGAAACTTCAGCAAATAGAAACCCATGCTTACACTGCATATTATACATCTAATTTAAGACAAAACAAATCAGCAAAGGAAAAGTTAAGGGATGCTGAAATAAATGCAGACTTAGTATTCAAAAATGT
>CAZTXR010000097.1:0-7250 GCA_964617605.1 uncultured Clostridia bacterium
TTGCCCAATCTTTTAAATGTTTCATTGTCGGCTATATCATATTCCTGTTCAAATACAAGGTTGCAGTCGACAAGTAAATCATTGAATTCATCAATATATAATTTATCCAAATCTAATATTTTTTGCTGCACCACATCGGTCATATTGTAAATATTCGTTGCTAAATTTATTGACTTTTCTGCAAGACTGAATTGTTGCTTCAAGGTAAGATTATTTTTGGCTAAATCTGTCAGTTTTTTACAATCTGTTTCTAAAGACTTTGTAAATATATAAATTCGGTCTTCTGTATTGTAGCATTCCAAAATATTGGATTTCAAATTTTTTAAATCCTGAATATTTATCAGATTAATAACTTTCTTGCTTGTTATTATATTGGAATAAAATATTTCGCCCGTATCATTATCTTTGCATTCCAGGATTCTTTGGAATACATTTTCATAAATAGTACGGATAATCTTGTAGTTATTGTTCATATGCAGACCTCCGAATATTCTTACTTATATATTAACAATTATTTCGACAAAAATAAAGACATTTTTACCTTTTTTAGCAAATAAATAAAATAAATAAATAAATAAAAGGATGAAACTATTTTTCTTCATCCTTCCTGATTTCATATTCAATATTTTTAAAACATCTGCTGATCCTAAAGTACAAACTCAACATCCGGAAGCTTTTTTTGAAGTTTTGAAACAAAATTGTTTGAAGAATTCTTTGAACTTCCCAAAACAATGTGGGTGCAATGAGTTTCCATTGCATAATCAACTATTGATTTAACAACATCCTTAGATCTTTTAACAACTAAGTTAGCTCCAACTTCCTTTGTAATTTCAAACAAATATTCTAATGCATCGCCATCGCTTAAGCCATACAAAAGCTTGTCATTTTCATTAACAACATGTATAACATTAAGACAGCTTTTTTCTTCTCTTGAAAGCTCTACTCCTTTTTGTATTAATTTAGAACTGGTTTTTTGTTGTGTAACACATACCAATACACTATTAGGCATAACATTTCTCCTTAAATGGCGGGAATATGTGGGAATTGAACCCACCCAGGACGCTACAAACGCCCCGCAACTGATTTTGAAGACCAGGAGGCACACCAGCACCTATCTATCCCCATCAAATTTATAATAACATATCATACAAAAAAATTCAAGTTGATTTTCTTTAAGTCAGATTTGAAAAATTATCCATTAAAATTTCACCGTATAACATTCATAAAAAAGCTGCAGCTTTTATCTTCTGCAGCCATACATTAACTCTTATTTCTAAAATAATACCCAACTCCCCATTTTGTAAGTATATACTCATATGTTTTGTTTTTGTTTTCTATTTTTTCTCTAAGTCTTCTAACATGTACATCAACAGTTCTTAAATCACCAAAGTATTCATAACCCCAAATAATTTCTAATAATTCCTCTCTGGAAAATACTTTGCCGGCATTTGTAATTAATAAAAGTAACAAATCAAATTCTTTTGCTGTAAGATTTATTTCTTTATTATGCAAACTTACTTTTCTGCCTAAAGCATTAATAACAAAATCATCAATCATCAAAGTCTGTTCATTTGGCTTTTGACTTAAGCCCTTAGTTCGTCTTAAAATTGCTTTTAGTCTTGCTTTTAATTCTAAAATATTAAAAGGCTTGGTCATATAGTCATCGGCACCGTATTCTAATCCTAATATCTTGTTCATATCCTCATTATTTGAAGTAAGTATTAAAATAGGTACATGTGAAATTTCTCTGATTTTTTGACAAACTAAAAGACCGTCTGTATTGGGTAAAATCAAATCCAGTATTATAATGTCGTACTCAGTTATAGAGATTTTTTTTAACGCTTCGTTGCTGTCAGCAGTGAAATCCACATCATAATTATCCTGCTCCAAGCTGTATTTGAGACCTTTAATCATTAAAAGTTCGTCATCTACAATCAAGACTCTCATTTGTTACGCTCCTTAAGCTAATTTGTTACAAAAATTAAACTTTTTATTAATCTTACAAAATAAAACATCATTTGTCAAGAAATATATTAGCAATGTCAAATTTAGTAGAAGATTCTGTCATTTTCTACTCGTTTTGTTAGCTTAATCATATCAAAATGCTCTAAAAGAGATATTGCTATTTTCCTGTTTGCATTTAGCAAATCCCTGTACTGGGCAGCCGTTATCCTATTATTGATCTTTAAGAAATCTGTTAAAATAAGTTTCGCTTCCTCATATAATTTCATTGTTGTTATTATATCATTAAATTTTATTAATATCTTGTCGAAAATCATCAAAGAGATTACATCCTCCGCCAAAGGAATATTTACTTTTTGGATTAGTTCATTGATATTTATAAATTCAAATTTCAGGTCCTTTAATATCCTCAAAACATGTTCTTCGATTTTCTTGTAATTTTCATCATATTCTATTGAAAAATAAGAAAGCGAAATAAATTCATCCACTTGATTTATAAGGCCTTTTTGTGCAAAGGACTGAATAACCATATCAAAAAGCAATTGTTTCATATCAGGCAGAAATTTACTTTTTATTTCGGATTTTTTGCTTCCTTTTTGATATTTATGTTCCTTATGATAATTAAATAAATATTTTTCGAGTTTTTCTTCTATTTCAATTTCAAAACTTTTGTGCCATACAAACAGGTCATTTTTAACTTTTAAAAGTGTTATTTTCTCTTCCTGCTCCAATATTTCAATATTATCTTTTATTTCAATTTCTGAAAGGGCAGTTGTTTTAGCTAAATAGGAAACAGAAATTATGTCACTTGCTTCTTTTATTATTTTTTCAATTACGTCAGCGCCCCTACCCTTCTCTTTAATTTTAAGCTCTTCAATAAGATCATCATCAAATCTTTTTTTCTTCAGGGGGACAGGCTCGATAACCTCTCCACCGCCTACCGTTTCTAAGGGTGAATAAAATCTTACAATAAATTTATCTCCTCTTCTGACGGCAATTTCTTCCTCTAATCTCAGTTGAGCATAACAGCTTTCTCCTGCTTTTAATTCATCCCTGTCAAGAAGAACAATTCTGCAAAGTATTTCACTGGTACCTGTGTATAAGTGAAGTCTTGAACGATTGATGATTGTTCGTTTTGTACTTTTTAGCATGTTCAGCTTCACATCAAGCATCATTGTATTTTTCATTGAATTAACAGGTGCAATCACGCATCCCCTGTAAATATCGGTCTTTTTTATATTAGTTAAATTTATGGCTGTTCTTTGCCCTGCATAAGCCCTTTCTGCATCAGAAGAATGCACTTGTATATTTCTTATCTTGCAAAGTTTGTTTACGGGATAAATTTCTACTTCATCAGCTTTTTTTAAAATTCCGGATATCAAGGTTCCTGTAATTACAGTGCCAAATCCCATTACTGAAAATACCCTGTCTATGGGGAGCCTTGGAATAGTGTTTAATTCTCTTTCCTTTACTCCTATAGAAGCTAAATTGCTTATCTCTTGTACCAGCTTATCTATCCCCTGTCCTGTTTTTGATGATACTTCAATTATTTTTGCGCCTTCTAAAAATGTAGATTTTAAGGAATCTCTTATGTCTTCTTTAACAAGGCTAATCCATTCCTCATCTGCTATATCACATTTTGTCATAACAACTATTCCGTTTTCAAGACCCAGTAAATTTAATATATTCAAATGCTCACTTGTCTGGGGCATAATACCTTCGTCAGCTGCGATAACCAAGAGCACCATGTCCATTCCAACAACACCGGCAAGCATATTTTTAATAAATTTTTCATGACCGGGCACATCTATAATTCCGGCCTTGTTGCCATCGGGGAGATCAAAATATGTAAAGCCTAAATCAATGGTAATACCCCTTCTTTTTTCTTCTTCCCACCTGTCTGTTTCTCTTCCCGTCAAAGCTTTTATCAAAGTAGTTTTTCCATGGTCTATATGCCCGGCTGTTCCAATGATAATATTTCTCATAGTTCCTCCAAAATATTAATTAAACACATTTTTTATTTCATTGTAAATAATTTGGTCTTCCCCTTCTAAAACTGTTCTTAAATCTATATGGAATGTGTCATTTACAAGCCTTCCTATAAGAGGTACCCCTGCATCTCTCAGTTTTCTTTCAAAGTTTACACAGCTCATTGTTTTTGGCTTTATTGACAGAGAATAGCTTTTAATTTTTTCCAAAGGAAGAGAGCCTCCTCCTATCTGTGATAAGCATTCCTCTATGCTGATTTCAATGTAGTCGGACATTTCTTTAAGCATACCCTCAAGTTTTTCCGCATCTTTTCTTACATCTTCTGCATTTTTATTTATCATTTTAAGCACAGGAATATTACTCATCGCTTTTTCTTCATCAATATATTCATGAAATACACTTTCCAAGACAGCTGCCGTAAATTTGTCAATTCTTAAGGCTCTGTTTAAAGGATGCTTTTTTATTCTATCAATATATTGCTTTTTACCTGCTATGATACCCGCCTGTGGTCCGCCTAAGAGTTTATCTCCGCTAAAGCATACTATGTCTGCACCTGCTTTAATGGAATTCTGAACTGTAGGTTCATAAGTTAAACCATATTTGCTTAGGTCAACCAAGACCCCGCTGCCTATATCTTCAATAACAGGTATATTGTGTTTTTTGCCTAAGAGTGACAGTTCTTCAATTGTTACGTTCTCCGTAAATCCCACAATTTTATAATTGCTTGTATGTACCTTTAATAAGGCGGCAGTTTCAGCTGTAATATTTTGTTCATAATCAAAAAGATGAGTTTTATTTGTTGTTCCTACTTCCACTAATTTTGCCTGGCTTTGCTTCATAACATCAGGAACCCTAAAGGAGCCCCCTATTTCAACCAATTCTCCCCTTGACACAATAACTTCTTTATCTTTTGCCATGGATGACAAAATCAAAAGAACAGCTGCAGCGTTATTATTAACTGCCAATGCAGCTTCAGCACCTGTAATTCTGCAAATTATGTTTTCAAAATGAGAATATCTCGATCCTCTGTTGCCTTCTGCTAAATCATATTCAAGATTTGAATATCCTGTAACTATATTATTAAGTCTTTTTGCTGCATCATAAGATATAACAGCCCTGCCCAAATTAGTGTGGAGAATTGTTCCTGTACCGTTAATAACTCTTTTCATCTTATATGACAATAGCTTATGTACATCATTAGCTATTTTGTCAACAAGGTTTTTTATTTCTGCATTTATTAAATCCTCATCACTATTATTGTTTATATAAACTCTTATGTCATCCGTTGCATTTCTGACACATTCCAAAACCAGTTCCCTGCTTGTTATATCAAATAGGCCCCGAATCTTTTCATGTTCCATCAATACATCAACCTTGGGAATATTTCTGTAATATTTATTTACGTCCATTTTTTGCTCCTTTAATTTATTGTTATTAAATCCTTAAGTTTTTCGAAGGTTTTATCTCCTATTCCAGAAATATTTTTAATTTCTTCTATGGAACTGAATTTTTTGTTATTTCTGTAATCTATAATTCTTTTAGCATATACCTCTCCTATTCCCGGAAGTGACATTAAAGAATCAAGAGATGCAGAATTTATATTTATAAGACCCCCATTATCATCCGATGCAATAATATCCCTTTCTCCTTCTTCATATATGTAAACTTTTTCACCGTCAATCAAAATTCTTGCCTTGTTTAAATTTTGGGTTATTGCATCATCTCTAAGGCCTCCTGCCAAATTGACGGCATCAATAACCCTGCTTCCTTCAGCTAATTTATATACCCCGGGATTAACTACTGCTCCATCAATATCAACATAAATATCTTTTTTGATTTGCTCTGAATTATTTTCTTCTTCCTTATCTTGCACTTCTTGTTGCAAGTTTGTATAATTGGTGAAAATGACTTCTTTTTCTTTGCCTGATAGCTTAATCCCTATGGCAGTCATTATAATTATTGCAATGATTAAAACAACGGCAAGCCCTTTTTTATAGATGCTGTTGTTCATAACTCCCCCTAATGCAATTAATTTTTTAGTGTGCAACCCCTCATTTTCATTATACAATATAAAGTTAAAAAAGACAAAATTTTTGATTACAAATACTTAATTTTCTGCTATACTATTATTTGACTATTTGCAGGAGCGCGCTGTGCCCCTTAGTACAGGTACATTCCTCTAAAGGCTGACCCGCAAAGAGTGACCATACTTTAGAGGTGTGTCCCCAACTAATACGGGGACATTCCTTGAATGCTTAGCCCCAAAGAGTGACCATACTTTAGAGGTGTGTCCCCCAACTAATACGGGGACATTCCTTCAAAAGCTAACCCGCAAAGAGTTACCCTGTTTTGAAGGTGTGTCCCCCTACCACTACGGGGACATTCCTTGAATGCTTAGCCCCAAAGAATTACATAACATTCAAGGTGTGTCCCCCTACATATAAAGGAGTTGCCAATGATAAAACGAACACTAATATATTTATTAATCATCCTTAGTATTTTATCTAATTTAAACTTAGCTTATGCCAGTCCGAATATACTGAGCGAATCTGCTATTCTTATAGATGCTTCTTCCGGTACCATATTGGCACAAAAAAACGCAGACAAAAAAATGTATCCTGCAAGTTTAACGAAAATTATGACAGCAATACTTGCTATAGAAATGGGAAAACTAACTGATGTAATAACAGTGGATGACGATACTCCTCATGAAATATATGGAAGCCACATAGCATTAGAGGAGGGGGAAATCCTTACATTAAAGGATTTATTGCATGCATTGATGCTGCCTTCAGCAAACGATGCTGCATCAGCAATAGCAAAGCATTACGGGAAAAGTTTAGATGGTTTTGTAAAATTAATGAATGAAAAAGCAAAGGAATTAGGAGCCTACAACACTAATTTTGTAAATCCCCACGGACTGCACGATGAAAATCATTACACAACAGCTGCTGACTTAGCTTTAATTACCCAATATGCAATGAAAAATGAAACATTCAGAAAAATCGTTGCAACCACAAAATACGAAATAAAAACAACAAATAAAAAAGATGAGCCAAGATATTTTACAACATTAAATAAGCTTTTATATAATACAAGCAACAACCAAATTTATGTGGATGGGGCCTACATAAGCCCTTGTTATGAGTATGCTACCGGTGCAAAGACCGGCTACACTCCGGAGGCAGGCAACTGTTTGGTAGCAACAGCAACAAAGGACGGTACCGAACTTATAGCAGTTACTATGAAGGGGATATCTCTTGAAATGTATCAAGATGCTCATAATCTTTTTAATTATG
>CAZTXR010000098.1:0-7142 GCA_964617605.1 uncultured Clostridia bacterium
TGTATCGCTTTCGCAATACTCAAAGGTTCTTATGCTGTTTTATTGTCTATGTTCGATTTGTGCTGTCTCTTGTGACGGCTTTAGTAGCTTATCATATCCTTAGGATATTTGTCAACTGCTATTTTTTTCTTTTTTTCACTGTCCTTTTGGGACAGGAATGTCAGTTTAACACCTACTCTATATCTTGTCAACTGACAATTTTTTCTTTTTTTTAGATCTCTGTCGCTTGTGACAGCTTTATTAGTTTATCATAGCCATCAGCTCTTGTCAACAGATTTTTGCTTCTTTTTTTCACAGATCTGCTTCTTTTTTTCACAGATTATTACTTCTTTTTTCTATTTTTCTGTTTTTTACAATTACTCAAGAACAAAAAGAACCGTCCCCAAAACTTTTGTTGAATTTTGAATGCATATGTAATATAATTATAAAAAACCAACTATTGTGAGGTTAGTATGGAGAAAGCAACTAATAAGATATTATCTTCTTCGGAATTGTCATTTTTCTGCATGCAGATTGCCATGATCTTAAAATCTGGAATGCTTATATCAGATGGTATTGATTGGATGTACGATGATATAAAAGAAGGTAATGTCAAAAATACTCTTTGTTCTTTAAAAAAACAATTGTCTGACAAAATTCCGTTACATGAAGCAATGAAAAAGACAGGATATTTTCCTTCTTATATTGTTAATATGAGCCAAATAGGAAGTGTAACCGGTAAGCTTGAAGAAGTAATGATATCATTATCCGAATACTATGACAGGGAAGATTATTTGAAGGGAAAAATAAGAAATTCAATTTTTTACCCTGCTATGCTTTTTGTGATGATGTCTTTTGTAATTATACTATTGGTAACTAAAATATTTCCCGTATTTGAGGGGATGCTTAAGGAACTTGGTGCATCAAACGATTCATCTTTTTTAATATCCTTTTCTAAAGGAATTATGGCCGGAAAAATTGCAATGATACTGGTTATTATAACAATGGCTGTAATTGCCCTAATATTAATTCTAAGCAAAAGTAAAAAAGGAAAATCAATACTTAACAAATTTTTAAGCAACTTTACATATAGCAAATCAATAATGAAAAAAATTACCGCATACAGGTTTTCATCATCCATGTCACTCTTGCTTAGCAGCGGAATGAATATTGATTCTTCCATCGATCTATTGTTGGATATTGTTGAGGAACCGATATTGAAAGAAAAAATTCAAGAATGCAGTAATTCCATGAAATCCGGAGATAGCTTCCTGGATTCTGTCAATAAACTATCCTTGTTTCAAAGTATGCATATGCAGATGCTCAACATGGGACAAAGAACCGGGGAAATGGATCTTGTAATGAAAAAGCTTACCGATATTTATGAAAATGAAGCTGACCAGACAATCAATAATTCAGTTTCATTGATTGAACCGGTGCTGGTTGGTATCTTGTCTGCAGTAGTAGGAGTTATACTTATTTCTGTTATGCTCCCTTTAATGAACATAATGTCTTCTATCGGATAGCTGAAAGGAATGATCTTGTGAGGAATAGTAAACTTAAGCTTTTTTCGCTGTTTTTGATAGTGTTTTTGATTGTCTATATGTACCTGGCGGTTGACAAGGCTCATAACAAAAGCAATGATGAAAGTTTCAAAATTTTGTCTGATGCAATTATGAGAAGTGCTGTTCAGTGCTATGCCATTGAAGGCTTCTATCCGCCAGATGTAAAATATCTTGAAGAAAATTACGGCTTGCTGGTAGACCATGATAAATATTTTGTAAGCTACAGTGTTTTTGCTTCCAATATAATTCCTGAGGTAGAAGTATTTAAAAAGAATATACAATAGCAGAAAGGAAGAATATGAATACAAGAATAAATTCAAAGCAATTTTCATTTCAATTTATATTTATAATGCTTCTTTACCTTCTTATTGTAATATTGTCTGTAATGATTATTTCTTTGGGGAAAAATATATATGACAAGATAAATGAAGATAGAAAGACAAATTATGAGCTAAGTGTTTCTCTTTCATACATAGGAAACAAAATAAGGCAGTCCGATAAAAACGGAGCTGTTGAAATAAGGGATTTGCATGAAAAGAACGCTCTTGTAATCAATGAAGTATATGATGAAGAAAACTATCAAACATGGATATATTTTTATGATGGTGCAATATATGAAATGTTTACTGATGAAGAAACAGAATTTGAATTAGCTGATGGGATGAAGTTGGTGGAAGTTGATTTATTTAATATAGAAGAAATTAATCATAGCTTGTATAAATTCACTGCTGTGAGCAAGGATGAAAGTGCAGTGCTTTGTTTATCTGTCTACTCAAATTAAGGTGAAATATGAAAAATAAAATATCATTAAATTTAAATGTGTCACTTCTTGAAATTTTATTGTCTGCTTTAATATTTGCTGCCGCGGGAATAATAATGCTTGATTGTTTTGCTCTTGCAAGATTTACCCAAATAAGAGCCAATGATAAGACAAGAGCAGGTGCAATCCTGCAGTCAGATTTTGAAATTATTAAATCCTTAGGGAACCTTGATAAAGTCAGGGAGTTCTTGGATAATTCTTATGAGGCAAAAACAATAGGTGACGGCAGCTTTATTTACGAAAAATATTACGATGAAAATTGGAATGAAGGCCCTGCTGAAGAATATGGTTTAACCGTTGTGTTAAAGGGTGAAGAAACAGTATCAGGCAATCTTGTAAGCATCAGTATTTCTGCTGAAAAAATAAAGCCCTACCCCTTTATAAAAGACAAAGGTGCCCAACAAATTTATTCAATTGAAAGCAAAAAATTTTTCCCGACATATGGAGGTGCCCATGAATAGAAGGATGAATGTTTCTCTAGGAATGGGCGGCACTCTCATAATAACTGTATTTGTAGCCTTGTGTTTGATGATTTTCGCTGTATTGTCTTTTGCAACTGCTTATTCAGATTTAAAGTTATCAAACAAGGCTCAGCAAATTACTGCTGATTATTATAGTATTCATGGCAGGGCTGAAGAAAAGTTGTCTGAAATAAATGATATATTGCATGAAAGCGATGAGGGTAAAATTATCGGTGATTTATCAAAGATTGATGGACTTTCATTTATTGATGGGGAAAATTCAATTGCGCAATATGAGATTACTGGTCAAAAAAATCAGAAAATAAGCGTTAAATTAAATATTTTGCATGACAAAAATGGATATTATTATGAAATTGCAGCTTGGAATTTATCGAATATGGAGCTGCCACTTTATGAAGATGAAATTATTGATTTATGGGAAGGTATTGAATGATGGATATTATGAATATTTTTAAAATAGCTGTTGAGAAAAAGGCTTCGGATATTTTTATAATTGCAGGCAGGCCTCTCAGTTATAAAATTTTGGGTGATATAGTGACTTTTGATGAAGCTTCGCTATCCTCGGATGATACTTATAAAATAATAAGTGAAATTTTCAATATTGCCAATGAAAAGGATTTGAAGGTCCTTGAGGATGAAGGTGATGTGGACTTTTCATTTTCACTGTCAAGGTTTGGAAGATTCAGAGTCAGTGCCTACAAACAACGCAATTCTTTTGCTGCTGTTATAAGAGTTGTGTTTTTTGAACTGCCTGACCCGCATAAATTAGGTATACCTGACATTGTAATGAATTTGTACAAAAAAACAAAAGGATTGGTTTTGATTACCGGTCCTGCAGGCAGCGGAAAATCTACAACATTGGCATGTATTATCGACAAAATAAACAAGGAAAGAAACTGCCACATAATGACCTTCGAAGACCCTATCGAATTTATACATAAACATAAAAAGTCAATAGTGAGTCAAAGGGAAATTTCTACTGACACCTCAGGCTATAACTCTTCTCTTCGTTCTGCCTTGAGACAAGCACCGGATGTTATGCTCATAGGCGAAATGAGGGATTTGGAAACTATTGAAATTGCACTTACTGCTGCAGAAACGGGACATTTGGTTTTATCCACCCTTCATACAACGGGAGCTGCTAATACAATCGACAGAATAATAGATGTATTCCCTTCCAATCAGCAGCAGCAGGTTAGGGTTCAGCTGTCCATGCAATTGCAGGCTGTTATTTCCCAGCATTTGATTCCTTCATCTGTAATTGGAAGGGCTGCTGCATTTGAAGTCATGCTTGCAAGCAATGCCGTATCAAATATTATAAGAGAATCTAAAGTGCATCAGCTAAACAGCATTATTTATTCTTCGGAATCTATGGGCATGAAATCGATGGATGCCAGTATTTTGGAGCTATATAAAAATGATCTGATTTCAAAAGAAAATGCACTTATATATGCAAGTGAACCTGACTCGTTAATTAAGCACTTGAATCATTAGAGACAGGACACTAAAAAATGACCTTATTGGGGGAAGGTCATTTTTTAGTGTGATGAGGAGATTTATTTTGTTTGTATATCAGGAAGGATATAATATGCCCGTGTATCCCTTGAAAGGGCGGGCCTATAATCAATATTCAAATTGTTTTGTATAATACTTGCTGTCAATTAATTTATTTGTATATTCCATTACTTTCGGACTCTTGGACTGTTTTCCGGATGAAGCAATTGTACTGTCCATAAGTTTCCACTGTGTACCGTCAAAATACATTTCATTTAATTTAATCCAGCCCGTTTCCTTGGTATAGACTTCATTCCATGCATGAAATACATTTAAGTTTGAAGAATAACCGGTTACCAATTTAGCAGGTATATCCTGAGAACGAAGCATTGCAGCCATCACTGATGCATAGTCAAAACATATGCCCTTGTTGCTTTTTAATATTTCATCTACTGACGGTAAATATCCGCTTTTCACGGTTTTTGCTTTTTCATTGTCATATGCAATATTGGAAATTATGTAATCATAAATTACATCGATTTTTTCAAAGTCTGTTTCTTTGCCTTCTGTCAATTCTTCAGCTTTTTGTATTGTTTCGGATGAATCCGTGTAATCTACCAACTGATTTGATGCTAAAAACGGAGCATTTGCATCTTTCAATTTTACATTTACAGTTACGGTTTGTTTTGTTGCATACTTATTGCCGCTTATATTCTCAAATACCTTGATATTGTATTTCCCGTCTCCCATTTGAAGAGGATATGTATCATATTCACCCTTGTTGTTTAAATCATATGTATATTTTTCTGTGCCTTTTTCAATGATGACCTTTAGCCTTTTACTTGTTTCCTTCAAGTATTTTATTTTAATATAACCATCCTCTGAATTTGATGCGTCGATTTCAGATTTAGTGGCTTTATATATATTGTCTGCCCCATAACACAAGGCGAATGAGGCTGTAAAAAGCATTGTCATTATTATTAATATAACTTTTTTCATTTTTTCCTCCCCAATAATTTCCGCAAAAAAGCTTTGCCGGTTGGCAAAGCTAAGTTTCAATTTAATGTACTGAAGTACAGCAACTGGCTGTCATACCACTTTCGTGGGTTAGACCCTATAGCTTTGCGCCATTTTCTTTAGAAAACTTTGCCTATTTAATTAAAACTATACTATCATGAAAAAAATCTTTTGTCAAGATATTTTGACAAATTTTGAGGCATTTCTGACAAATTTTGAGGCATTAATCCCCTGAATCTTGATATAAGCTTTGATATATGATAAAATATTACAAAAGGAATAAAACTAAAAAGTTGGTATCAAGAGCCATACAGCCTATGATACCAACCTTTTTACTGGTGCGGATGAAGGGACTCGAACCCCCACGCTAATGCGCTAGATCCTAAGTCTAGTGCGTCTGCCAATTCCGCCACATCCGCGGGACGCTGTTTTTTTGTCAACAGCAAAATTGATTATACTACTGTGAAATTGCTTTGTCAAGAACTTTTTCGCAAGATTTATTTTTAAATATTACCAATTTTTCAAAGCTGTCAATTACATCGATGTCGTTAAAAATCAAGGTTTGCCCGCTTATTTTGCACACATCCCTTGTATAAGCAACAGGCTTATTATATTCCTTTGCAAATTTTACGGTATGCGATGTTCCTCCCCTTAAGCCGCCCTCTATTATTATTATTCCTTCCGAAATAGCTGCTATAAGTCTGTTTCTGTCCAAGAAGGAATACTTTTCCGCCTTGGCATTTGGGGGTAATTCAGATATGATTAAGCCCCCGTTAATAATAATCATATTATACAAGGCCCTGCTTGTTTTTAATACATTAAGGTGACCTGAAGGTATTACTGCAATGGTTTTTCCCCTTGCCTGAAGACATCCATGATGAGCAGCTTCATCACATCCTGATGCAAAACCGCTTACAACACAACAATTCTCCTCCGTTAATTTTTCAGCCATTATTGAGCTTATTTCATAGCCTTCCTGAGATGGTGTTCTTGTTCCTACTATAGCTATATTGTTTTCTTCGTTCAAAAGTTCCAAATCACCGTCCGCATAAAAAATCAAAGGTTTATCTTCAATTAATTTAAACTTGCAGGGATATCTTTTATCATACAAGCCAATAATTTGAATTTTGTGTTTTTTGCAGCTTTCAAATATTTTTAATGCTTCACTTTCAATTTCTTCTTCATTAATCTTTAATTTCTTAATTTTCATTTGATTAATAAGCCCTAAGGTTTCTTGAAAGTTGTTCAGCTTAATATTTTTTAGCTCCATGTAGGTTAAAATTTTGCTGATTGTTTTTCTTCCTAAACCGTTTATAAGCTGGAGTCTTATTAAATCTTCATTACTTATCATAGCTTTCCCCTTGTTAACTTTCTTAACCCCTTAATGATATGAGCTAAAGCCTTCTATAGTGCTTATTTGATTTCATTCTATCATATATTTCTACAGAAAAAAACTCTTCTTTTTCTTAGAAGAGTTAAGAAAATTTAATATATTATGCTATGGTAACCATTGGGTCCCCGGCACTTACAGTTGCCCCCTTCGAAGTATGAATTTTACTTATTACACCATCAGCTGCTGATGCTATTTCATTTTCCATTTTCATAGCTTCAAGTATCAGTATAATCTCGCCCTTTTTAACCGTCTGTCCTTCTGTTACAAGTATATCCAATATTGTTCCGGGCATTGGTGCTGACATTAATTCCCCTCCAGCCGGTGCCGCCACTGCTATTTCTTTTTGTACCTGCTTTACAGGTGCTTCAGGAACTTGAGCAGGTGCTGCCTGA
>CAZTXR010000099.1:0-7129 GCA_964617605.1 uncultured Clostridia bacterium
TTTTGTTTTGACAGAAAATCAAACCTTTCCTTTACTTCCTTATATTCTTCTATGGCATCAATATTAATATTGCCCAATTCCTTTATTGCTTTTTTGCATGAATTGACTTCTGAGTAGAGCTTGGTCTGGCTTATGCTGTCATCCTTGTATTTCATTGCCATTGCATAGTTTATTTCATAGTCTTCCCACAGTTTTGAAGAAATATCTTCGATTTTTGAACTTTCTCTTTCAATTCTAACATTCATTTTCATTTCTTCATCAAGAATTTCTGTTATTTTTTTGTTTGCTTCGTTAATTTTATTTTGGTAATCATAAATTTCATTTTGATATATTCTTAAATTTTCTTTTTCTTTTGCATAGCTTTCATTTAACTCCTTAATTTCTTGTGCCAATACTTCTGATTTACCTGTATACTCGATTATGGTTTCTTCTGCTCTTTTAATTTCATGGTCTATGGTTGCCAAGCTTTCTTCCTTCAATGTCTGTGCGTTTGTATTTCTATCTATTTCCAATTGAATATTACTTAGCTTTTCTTCTGTCAGCTTAATATTTTGCCTTATTTCAGAAACCTGATCTTTTTGTTTCATTATTGTATCATTGAATTCATCATATTTTAATCTGTTTGAATTATTCTCTTCTATTGTTGATTCTATCGTTTTTTCTTTTTCTTCAATCAATAATTTTAATTTTTCGTTTTTTGAATGTAGATTATTTAATTCATTTTCATATTTTTCTTTATCTGCTTGAATGAAACTGATTTCTTCCTTGTACTTATTGATGGAAACGATAATTTTTTCGCTTTGCTCTTTAAGCATTGCAATTTTTGAATTATTCATTTCATAATAATTATTTTTTTCATTAATTTTGCTTTTAATCTCTTCTGATGAATTCACATGTTCTTTTATATTGACATTCAATTGATTCAATAAATTATTTTTTACTTTTAATTCAAGAGTTAATTCTTCGGAGTGTTCTTTTAACTCTTCAATTTCTCTTTTTCTGCCTAAAAGATTTTGGTTTGCACTTATATGCCCTCCCGTAACAGAGCCTCCCGCATTTATTACATCCCCTTGCAGTGTTACAATCTTTGTTGATGAACCTAATTTTCTTGATATTTTAAAACCATTGTTTAAATTATCCACAACTATAATTCTGCCCAACAAATTTTTTATTACATTTTCATATTTAGAATTTGTTTTTATTAAATTATCTGCCGTATCTATGACGCACTTTTCTTTTAACACTTCTCTTTCAGACTTGTTTAAGCTTCTTTCCTCAAGCATGTTAATGGGAAGAAAGGTAACTCTGCCGATTTTATTTTTCTTTAAATATTCGATTATTTCCTCAGCTTCACTGTCAGTGTTGACTATTATATTTTGTATGGCGGAACCTAAGGCTATTTCAACAGCTGTTTCATATTGCTTGTCTGTTTTAATTACATCCGCCACAGTACCTAAGATAGATTTTTTCAGCAAAGGTTCTCTGTCCTTGTTGTTCATTACAGTTTTAATGCTTTTATAATAACCGTCATAATATGCTTCCATATTTGATAGAATGTTTATTTTTGACTTGCTGCTGCTTAACTCTTCATTTAATTTAAGAATTTCAGAGTTTACTGCTTCCTTATTATTTTCAGTGCTTTTTAATTGTTCCTGTATACTTTTAAGCTCTGCTGTTTTATCTATTAAAAGCTCTGCTGTTATATTTTGTTCTTCTGTAATTTTATTGATTAATTCTATTTTATCTTTTTTTTCTTCTTCTTCGGAAATTACTTCCTGATTTAAATGTTTAATTCTGTCATCGTTGTTAAGTATTAATGATTCTGCTGTATTTTTACTTAAATTGTTTTTGTTGATTTCCTTGTGAAGCTCAAACATTTCATTTTTTTGATCTTCTATTATTTGTATTAGCTCATCAATTTCATTTTTATATTGCAATATTTCTGCATTTAATGAATCAAACTTTATTGTATCCGCCTTATATAATTCTTCCAATGAAGTTTTTTCACTAATTAAAATATTAATATTTTCAGTTAATTCCAAGTTTCTTATTGCTAAGGCATCAATTTCATTTCTGACACTTTCTATATTTGCACTGTACAAGAGTTTCTTTTCTTTATGTACTTGACTTAGGCTTTTGTAATTTTCCAATATTTTGTTTTTCGAATCTTTTAATTCCTCTTTTTCATTGAATATACCTTGAAGTTCATTAATCTTTTGCTTTTGGCATTCAATAATTTCAGCATAATTATCCCTTCTTTTTTGCAGATTAACTTTCTCCTCCAATGATACATCCCTTTGGTTTTTTAGAGCCTTAAGCTGGTCTGAGTGTTTTTCATATTCATGGGATAAATAATTCAATTCATATTGCTTTAAATTATTGCTTATTTCAATATATTTCTGTGCCCGGATACTTTGGTCATGAAGGGGCTCAATCCGTTCTTTAAGCTCATATATTATATCTTCAACTCTTTCTAAATTGTTTTTTGTTTTTTCAAGCTTTCTTTCAGATTCTTCTTTTCTTACTTTAAATTTTACAATACCGGAAGCTTCCTCAAAAACTTGTCTTCTGACTTCGGAATTTGGGCTTAAAATATCTTCAACCCTGCCTTGTCCAATAAATGAATAACCATCTCTTCCAATCCCGGTATCCATGAAGAGCTCTTTAACATCTTTAAGCCTGCACTGCTGCTTATTAATATAGTATTCGCTTTCACCAGTTTTATATAATTTTCTGCTGATGCTTACTTCCTTGTATTCAAGAGGTATTGTCCCTGATTCATTGTCAAAAATAAGCCTTACTTCCGCATAACCAAGAGGCAGTCTTTTTTCTGTTCCGGCAAAAATAACATCATCCATTTTTCCGCCTCTAAGGGTCTTAGCACTTTGTTCTCCCAAAACCCATTTGATGGCATCAGAAATATTGCTTTTTCCGCTTCCGTTAGGCCCTACAACAGCTGTAATTCCTCTTTCAACTTCTATTTCTGTTTTTTCTGCAAAGGATTTAAACCCGTTTACATATATTTTTTTTAAATACATAAGTCCCCCTGCTGCATACTTATATAATTTTGAAATATTTCTTCTTTACAAAAACTGCATAATTTTATCTTATCATGATATATTTCAATTATATCATGTTTTATGCTTTTAAAGGATATTTGTTTAATTGAAAGTTCGTTTTTTAATTTATTGATATTAGCTCTTTTTTGACCTGCAATATTGCTTATGAGTTTGACAGGTGCGTATATTGTAATGTTTTGCCCTTCCAAATTCATTTTATTTAATTTTGAAAACAAGTTAGCATAATAAATTCTTTCTTCCACCAACTGTCTGAAGGCAGGATGAAAGGGACCTGCTTTTACATCTTCCTGCTCATTGATTGAATCCGTATTTTGAAGGCCTATTCTTATTACATTTATCTTGTTTACAGTGTATAGGCTGTAAATATATGCTGATATTTCCACTGCTTCACTTAAGGTTAAAGGTTTATATGTCCCATTTTCATACATATCAAAAAGAGCCGTGTCTTTTATTGTAAGGGTTGGATAAATTCTTGCAATATCCGGCTTCATTGAAATTGATTCTATGCATGTTTTTATATCTTTCTCTTTATTGCTTCCCGGCAGTCCGGGCATTACCTGATGTCCAAGAATAAATCCATATTCCTTTATAAGACGGCTTGCTTCCATGGAGTGATTTTTGCTATGTCCCCGGTTTGACAGTTTTAAAACCTCATCATCTAAGCTTTGTATCCCTAATTCAATTATATCCGTTCCGTATTTTTTATGCATACTAAGTATTTCATCATTTATTGCATCAGGTCTTGTTGAACATCTTATGCTGTCAACAATCTTTAAATCCTTGTAGTGCTTGGCAGCACTTAATAATTCCTCCTGAATACTCATGTCTATGGCTGTAAAAGAGCCTCCAAAAAATGCGATTTCTGTATAGGTATCAGGATCAATTGTTTTAATATATTCTTCAACAGTAGTCCTGACATACTCCTTATTTGCAATAACATGATTTTTGCCCGTAATTCTTCTTTGATTGCAAAATACACAATCATTGGGACAACCTATGTGAGGTACAAAAATAGGTATAATTTTCATTTTTTTATTCATGGAACTGACCTTCTATTGTCAATGCATCCTTTGCAGCATTTTGCTCGGCAATTTTCTTGCTTTTCCCTGAACCTTTGCCTACTACATTCTTATTAACCACAACATTTACATGAAACATTTTTTCATGGTCAGGTCCTTCTTCTTTAGTTACTACATATCTGATTTTGATAAACTGGCTTTTACTTTGATAGTATTCCTGGAGGTAGGATTTATAATCAGTTACAATTTTGCCTTTTACTGCTAATTTTATATAATTAGTTAAATTATCAAGTACAAATTTTTCAGCCTTCTTATATCCTCCGTCTAAATAAATGGCAGCTATTACTGCTTCCACCGCATCTGCCAATATTGATTTCCTTTCTCTTCCTCCTGATGTCTCTTCACCTTTTCCTAAAAGAAGATATTTGCCCAAATTTAAATTTGCCGCTACCAAACTTAATGTATCCTCGCAAACAACCTGGGACCTTAATTTAGTTAAGTCACCCTCCGGATAATCCGGAAACTTATCAAAAATAAAACGGCTTACTGAAATGCTTAAAACAGCATCTCCCAAAAATTCTAATCTTTCATTATTAACTTTATTATATGCTTTATCCTCATTGGAGTAAGAACTGTGTGTCAAGGATTTCTCCAATATTTCAATGTTGTTGAATTTATAATTTATATTATTTTCAAATTCTTGTAATTCTTTATTATCTATAATCATTTTTTCTCCCGCCCAAAAAATCATTTATAATTACTTATTATTATAATGAAGGGTTTCATTAAATTAATAAATAATTATAATAATCGGGGACCTTCCTCTTGCCCTCAAAGACTTTCCTTAAGGTAGAGGTGTGTCCACCTTCAAGTACGGGGACATTCCTCTTGCCCTCAAAGGCTTTCCTTAAGGTAGAGGTGTGTCCCCCTTCCTATTTTTACATTTTAATTTCTTCCAAGTAATTAACAATATCTCCCACTGTTACAATTTTTTCAATACTCTCATCATCAACTTCAATGTCAAATTCATCTTCGATGGCCATTACCAATTCAAACAAGGTTATTGAGTCAGCCTCCAAATCGTCTGCAAAGGATGTTTCCATCGAAATTTCTTCAGGGTCAACCCCCACCTTTTCAGCTATTAATTCTTTAATTCTTTCAAACACAAAAATCACCTCCTCATTATGCTTTCTTCAATTAATTCACTTACCATGTTTTCACAGCAAACTTTTGCTTGTCTGATTGCATTTTTAATAGCTTTTGCATCAGAGCTGCCGTGAGCCTTTATAACAGGAGCTTTTACTCCCAACAGCGGAGCCCCTCCATGTTCTGAATAATCAAACTTACTTTTGAAATTTTTAAGTGCAGGTTTAATCAAGACCCCGCCTATTTTTGATCTCATGCTCGACATAAGCTCTTCTTTCAAGCCTTTCATAAGCTCCTGGACGGTACCCTCCATAGTTTTCAAAATCATATTGCCAGTAAAGCCGTCGCATACTATTATGTCTGTTTTCCCTTGAAGTATGTCTCTTGCTTCAATATTGCCGATAAAATTAAGGTTTAACCTTGAGTTTTCCAGCAATTCATATGTAGCAAGCGCAAGCTTGTCGCCCTTGGATTTTTCTGTACCGATATTTGCTATGGCTATTCTTGGAGAACTGATATTCATTGCCTTTTTCAGATAAATATCTCCCATTATGGCAAAGTCATATAGGAATTCAGGCTTTGAATCCACATTTGCTCCTGAATCAATCAACAATGAAAAGCCGCCGTGCATATTAGGTATAAGGGCGCCTATTGCCGGTCTTTCAATCCCGGTAATTCTGCCTATAATAAGTGTGCCGCCGCTAAGTAAAGCTCCGGTGCTTCCTGCAGATACTATGGCATCAGCTTGCTTGTTTTTAACAGCGTATAAAGCTTTAACAAGTGAAGATTCTTTCTTCCGCCTTATAGCTGAGACCGGTTTGTCATCATTTGAAATTATATCTTCTGCATTAATGATTTCAATATTTTCGAAGTTTGATGCGTGTTTTTCCACTATCTTTTTAATTTCAGTTTCTTTTCCCGAAAGTATTATATCAAGTTTATATTCATCTCTTGCTTGTATACTTCCTTTTACAACTTCCTCAGGTGCATTGTCTCCACCCATGGCATCAATTGCGATTCTCATATCCACCTCTAAACTCTATACTCATAAAATAGTATATAGCAGCAGAATTTGTTTTGCAATAAAAAAATAGTGCTGAGCACTATTTTATAGCCTAACCCTATTTTTATAATTTTTTCTAAATTAGCGCTAGGTCTTATTCTACAGCTATTACTTCTGAACCCTTATAGTATCCGCATGCTGCGCATACTCTGTGAGGAAGCTTTGGTTCATGACATTGTGGACATTCAACAGTATTTGGAACAGTTAATTTTGCATTAGCTGCTCTTCTTGAATCTCTTTTAGCTTTGGAAGTTTTTCTCTTAGGTACTGCCATTTTTACACCTCCTTAATCTATTAACAAATCTTTTAATTTATCAAAACGTGGATCTGTTAAATTGTTTTCGCATTGACATTTTTCATTATTTAAATTTACACCGCAATCAGGGCATATGCCTTTACAATTATTATTGCATAAAGATCTCATCGGCATGGACATATAAACCAATTGTTTGATTGTTTCATCCATTCTTATATTTCCGTCTGTTATAATTAATTGAATTTCATCAGATTCCATATCTTCCTTATGCACAATAACTGCAGAGAATTTGTATTCAATAGTATTGTCAAATTCTTTTAAGCATCTTGCACATTCATCTGCGAAAGTGTAACCAATTGCTCCAGTAAATTCTACACTATCATCAATTTTGAATATTTCTCCAGTTAACAAAACATTCTTATTCAGATGTGTTTGCTCCAAAAATTCTTGGTCATCAATGACTAAATTTTTATTTACTTTAACAGACATATCATCAGATGATAAAAACTCTTTTATTTTAAGTAACATAATACCACCCTTTTTATTCGCAGAGTTAATTATATGA
>CAZTXR010000100.1:0-7079 GCA_964617605.1 uncultured Clostridia bacterium
TGGTCTGCAGACTTTAATGACCCTGACAATTTCTTCTATACATTCTTTGCACCTCAAAATACTGTAAAAAGGTCATTTAACTATGGAAACCAAGATGCTATAGACAAGGTTGTAAAAGCAAGAGTAATGGTGGATCCTGAAGAAAGAATTGAGTTATACAGAGAATTGGAAAAACAGATAATTCAAGAAGATGCTACCTGGGTACCCCTATATTTAAGACAACATATTTTCGTTGTAAATCCAAGAGTTCAAAATTATGTAGTTATGTGGAATGGCTGGACAGGAAATATGTATTATAATATGTACATAGATAATACCAAGGCACCAAAATAAAGGCAATTCAAAGGATAAGTAAGGTGAATTCACCTTACTTATCAATTTATGACGCGATTTAATCAATGCTGGGAGGTTTGTGGCATGAGCATGATAAAATATATAGTTAAAAGAATTTTGATTGCAATCCCTGTACTTATTGGTGTTATGCTTATCATATTCTTGATGTTAAATGTTGTACCCGGTGATCCGATCACCTTAATGATGAGAGAGCACATCAAGCCTGAATTAATTGAAAGAATGAGAGTACAAATGGGATTGGATGATCCCGTGATGATTCAATTTATAAATTATATGAGAAAGGCTGTTCATGGTGATTTTGGAGTTTCTTACAAATTGAACAGAAATGTTACCGATTTAATTATCAATGCGTTTCCTCATACTGTGAGACTTTCTATATTTGCAGCCATAATTGCTTGGATAATCGGAATCCCCGCAGGGATAGTATCAGCAGTTAAGCAAAACTCATTAACCGATCGTTTTTTTATGTCCTTCTCATTGCTTGGTGTATCAATGCCGGTATTTTGGGCAGCACTTATGATGCAATATATCTTCGCATTTAAATTAAAGCTTCTTCCGGTTTCTGGATATGCTACATGGAAGCATTTACTTATGCCTGCAATTGTTCTTGGGTGGAGTTCAGCAGGAACTATTGCAAGATTAACCCGTTCAAGTTTATTGGAAATTATGAAAAATGATTTTGTTAGAACAGCAAGGGCAAAGGGCTTAAAGGAAAACTCTGTAGTGGTAGGACATGCATTGAAAAATGCATTGCTGCCTGTAGTAACCATGATGGCTATTCAAGTAGCCAGCCTTCTTTCCGGTGCAGTTATTACTGAAAGTGTTTTTGGTATACCGGGCATTGGAAGATTGGCAGTTAACGCTATTCAAACAAGAGACATGCCGCTTTTGCAAGGTACAGTAGTTTTTACAACCATACTTATAATATGCGGCAATTTAATAGCTGATTTATTATATTCAGTTATTGACCCAAGAATCAGAGTTGAATAGGAGTGATAAATATGGAAGATATTAAAATTTCAAATAGAGATCAAGTTGAGCAGTTAAGAAAAGACTATGAGAATATAGAGGCAGAGATTGCAGATTCAGACAGCATTTGGGATAAGATTAAAAACATGATAAAGAGCAATAAACTTGCTGCCGTATCGTTAGTTATAATATTGTTGTTTTGTTTCTGTGCAATCTTTGCTCCCTTTGTAGCCCCGCACGACCCTACCTTACAAAATTATGACAATGTACGTGCTAAACCTAACAGCGTCAATCTGCTTGGTACAGACGAATTAGGGAGAGATGTATTTTCACGCATAATCTATGGAGCAAGAATATCCTTGATTATAGGGCTTGTACCTACAACAATTTCTATGGTTATCGGAACTGTTTTAGGACTAATGGCAGGTTTTTTGGGCAAAAAAGTAGATTTCGTAATAATGAGATTGGCTGATATTATGTTGGCTTTTCCATCGCTTTTGTTGGCTATGGTCGTAATGTATACATTAGGCGCCACATTGATAAATATTTTTATTGCTTTGAGTGTGGTAAGTTGGGCAGGGACAGCCCGGGTAGTGCGATCACAAACATTATCGCTTAAGGAAAAAGAATTTGTCGAGGCAGCTAAATCCATTGGTGTAAAAGATTATGTAATTATGATACGTCATATTTTGCCTAACTGCTTACCGTCACTGATTGTTCTTTTTACCATGAATATACCTGGGTCAATTCTTTCGGAGTCCAGTTTAAGTTTTTTAGGCATTGGAGCACAGCCGCCTGCATCAAGCTGGGGCCTTATGGTAGTTCATGGAAAGCAATGGCTTTTCAGCGAACCATGGGTTGCTATAGCTCCGGGAATTGCAATTTTAATCCTTGTTTTAGCTTTTAACTTTTTAGGTGATGGACTGCGTGATGCAATAGATCCATATATGAAAGAGTAGGAGGACGCATGGAAGAATTATTAAGAATTAACAACTTAAAAACTCACTTTTTCACAAAAAAAGGTGTAGTGCCTGCTGTAGATGATGTATCTATTTCAGTACCTAAAAGTTCGGTTATTGGGTTGGTTGGAGAATCCGGTTGCGGCAAAAGCATGACAGCCATGTCTATTATGCAGCTGATACAAAAACCTGGTAAAATAATTAAGGGGTCGATAGAATTGGAAGATGAGAATCTTTTGACATATACAAAAAATGAAATGAGAGGTGTTCGCGGAAATAAAATATCCATGATATTTCAAGAACCTATGACCGCCCTAAACCCGGTATACACTGTAGGGAGACAAGTATGTGAATCTATTAGGATTCATCATTCGGATGTTAGCAGGGGTGAGGCAAAACAAAGAGTCTTGGATATTTTTAAAGCAGTAGGGATACCTGAACCTGAAAGGCGATTCAATTCGTACCCCCATCAACTTTCAGGAGGGCTTAGGCAAAGGGTAATGATAGGTATGGCAATGGTATGCAATCCCAAACTAATGATTGCGGATGAGCCTACAACCGCATTAGATGTAACAATAGAAGCTCAGATTTTATCCTTGATGAAGGATTTGCAGAAAGAAAGAGATACTTCTATTTTGTTGATAACGCATAATTTGGGAGTTGTAGCTGAGATTTGCGATTTTGTTTATGTCATGTATGCCGGAAAGGTTATGGAGCAGGCAAATACATTTGAGTTATTTAAAAATACCTGTCATCCATATACTGAAGGTTTAATGAAATCTATTCCGAAAATTACATCTGAAAAACAACGACTGTATAACATTAAAGGAGTAGTGCCTAATTTAATGAAGTTGCCTAAAGGCTGCCGCTTTTGCCCTCGGTGCGATAAAGCAATGCCAAAGTGCTTTGAATTTGAACCTTCTCTTTATAGGGTAAAATCAGTTGTTGAGAATTCAGGAGAACATTATGTAAGATGCTTCCTGTATGAAGACAGTGAGGTGATTGAGAATGAGTAATCAACCTAATGAATTAATTAAAACGGTAGATTTGGTGAAAGAGTTTGAAATAGCCGGCGGTGGCTTTTTCGGAAAGAACAAGCCAAAAGTGCATGCTACATCAAATGTTAATATATCTGTTATGAATGGTGAAACTTTTGCGCTGGTAGGGGAATCCGGCTGCGGTAAAAGCACCTTGGGCCGATTGATGCTTAGATTAATTGAACCTACAAGCGGACATGTAGAATTTGAAGGGATCAATATAAATGAATTAAAAGGGGAGGAAATGAGAGCAATCCGAAGGAAAATGCAAATCATATTCCAAGATCCTTACGCATCTATTAATCCAAGAATGGATGTTTATAACATTATAGCAGAACCCCTGATTACACATAAGATATGTGAATCAAAAGAGAAAACAAAAGAAAAGGTTAAAGAATTAATGTCAAGGGTAGGTATCCGTCCGGAATTTATAAATCGTTATCCCCACCAATTCAGCGGAGGTCAACGCCAAAGAATAGGCATAGCAAGAGCTTTAGCCTTGCAGCCCAAACTTATAATCTGTGACGAGCCGGTATCAGCTTTAGACGTATCAATTCAATCACAAATATTAAACTTGCTTCATGATTTACAAGATGAATTTAAGCTTACATACTTATTTATCAGTCATGATTTAAGCGTAATTCGCTACATATCTAATCGTGTGTGCGTCATGTTTTTGGGCAAGGTTTGTGAAATAGGAAATACGGAAGAGCTGTTTAAAAACCCTCTTCATCCATATACGAAATTTTTGATAGATGCGGTACCAAAGCCGGATCCATTCCTGCGAAAAGAAAACAAACAGCTTTTACAAGGTGAAATACCAAGTCCGGTTAATCCTCCTAAAGGCTGCAGGTTCCACACCCGCTGCCCATATGCAGAAAATATATGCAAAGAGCTTGAGCCGGAACTGATAAATATAAATAATAGACAAGTTGCCTGTCATTTAGTAAAAAACATTTAGCTTTATTGAAAAAAGTTTGATATAATGAAAATAATATCAAATTTATAATAAAGGGGATTACTATGGACAAATTGTCATTAGCAGCACGTATTAAAGCTGAGTTGACCAGCTACAACGGAAAAATGAGCGTCTACATAGATGATTTCAAAGGCAATAAAGTTGAAGTCGATGCAGATGACAAGTTCGAAACAGCAAGCGCAATAAAAACATTTATATTAATTGATTTATTCCAACAAGTTCATGATGGCACAAAAAGCTTGGATGACATGCTGATTTATACCGAAGATAATAAAATTGAAGGCAGCGGAGTAATACAGTCCTTGGATTTCGGACTTAGCATGACTGTAAAAAACTTTGCAACTCTTATGATTATTGTCAGTGATAATGTTGCTACAAATGTAATGATTGATTATCTCGGCATAGACCATATTAATGAGACCATACAAAAATGGGGATTTAATGATACGGTACTGCACAATAAAATAGATTTTGAAAAATATGATAAATTAGGAACATCAACACCAAGGGATTACGGTAGAGCATTTACCATGATTCATGACGGAACTATAATCAGCCGTGAAGCTTGTGAGCAAATGCTTGAAATATTCAAGAAACAGCATTACAACAGCATGATTACAAAGGACTTTCCTCAATACTACTTATCGGGAGATGACAGCATAGCCGGTGAAGAAGAACAAGTCAGCGTTGCCTCTAAGAGCGGCAGCATGAATGCGTGCAGAAATGACGGCGGCATAGTGTATACACCTTACGGAGAATATGTAATAGTAATGTTTAACAAGGAGTTTCACGATCCCCTGTATTATGCCGGACATGAAGCAACTATGTACGGAGCAAGGGTCAGCAGAATGGTATTTGATCAATTCTTTGCCTTAAAAGGCAAGATGGAATAAATTTTTCTCGCGAAAAAGTCAAACTTTTCATATTTTCCCTCAAGAAAATACACCAACTTTTGGTTGGTGTATTTTTTTCTATGCATATAGTTTTGTATATAGTTTTCTTATTTTTTCACTTTCTCTTAATATTTGAAGTGCAATTTCCGCATGACCTTTGCTGTAGCCGTTCCCAACAACCATATTAATATCTTTTAATACTCCCTCAGCCCCCAAGGATGCTTTTGTAAAATCTGTTGCCATGCTGAAAAAGTAAACGGTTCCCTTTTCCTTTGTTGATAAAATAGCGGCCATTTCGCAGTTTTGAATATTTACATTTACAATTACTGTATCACAGAGCTCTCCATTTGTAAGTTCTTTTATTTTTTCTGAAACACCGATACCGTCTGTAGCATCTGCTACTATATAATCATCGGCCAATTCCAAACTCTTTACATTCTCCAATGCCTTTTCACTGTAATCCAAACAAATTACCCTTCCGCTGGGGCCTGCCATCTTTTTAGCTTCATATAAGCATAACATTCCTGATTTTCCCGCTGCCCCAAGAATTAAAACCGTTTGTCCTTCCTTCACAAGATTTTTTGTTTGTGCCGGTGCTCCCGCTACATCAAGGACGGAAAGAGCCAGATTTTCGGGTATATCATTTGGCAGCTTAGCATATATACCGCTCTCAAATAATATAGCCTTACCCCTTATGTCAACTTGGTCAATTTCTTTTCTTACTTCTAATATTTCATCAATTCGCAAGGGTGTTAAGGATAAAGAAACCAATGTTGCAATTTTATCCCCCACATGCAGGTCGGTCTTGCCTTCAAGTGCAGGTCCTATTTCTTCTACAATACCTATTAGCATGCCGCCTGAGCCGGTTACAGGGTTTTGATGCTTCCCTCTTTCTTTAACTATATTCATCATTATTTCTTTAATTTTTTCTTCATTTCCCTGGGCTTGTGTTGATATTTGAGTAAAACTGGCAGAATCAATATTTAATGTTTTCACATTAATAAGAATTTCATTATCGTAAATTTCCATATTATTATCGATTTTAAGTGCCGGTTGCGGCAATGCACCCTTTGGTTCAATCACCCTGTGGGTTCCGTATACATTTCCCTTTTTCATAGCTCCTCCTATTTTAAGTTTAATAATATTTTTAAACTTCAATTAACAACGGAAGAATATTGCAATTATCATGCCAATTCATAAATTATTCTTTCATTCAATATTTCAATTGAAAACAGCGTTATTTATGGCTATTAATATTTTAGAAATAAATTATTGATTTCAGGATTGCCTAATTTTAAGCAAGGAGTGCTCAAAATTGGGCAACAATTATTAATTCAGTATTAGTAATAAAAAGGTAATAAAAATTATTATATTTATTATTGCCATGCTTGTATTCAACATCAAATAAGGCTATAATAATAGCAATTAAAATGAATGATATTGAAATTGTTAGCTATAAAATATAACTTAAAAAAAGAAAGGAATGTTTAAATGTTTGATATTAAAGTTTTAAGTAAAGAGGATACAGAAAAATTGTTGAAAATGAATGATGTTATAAATGTGGTGGAACGTGTGTATAAATCAAAGTCGGAGCAGAAAACCTGCGTATTTCCCCTTGTTTTTTATGAATTTGAACCTGGGATTGCCGATATGGATATTAAATCGGGTTGGATGAAAGAATATAATATATTTGGATTAAAGTTGGTTTCTTGGTTTGGTGAAAATATTAAGAAAGATATTCCCGCATTGATTGGAACAATAATGGTGATGGATGCAACAACAGGAGTACCTGTAGGAATTTTGGATGGTGCTCATATCACAGGCATGAGAACCGGAGCAGCAGGTGCATTAGGAGCCAAATATTTGGCGAGACCTGATTCTAAATCAT
>CAZTXR010000101.1:0-7060 GCA_964617605.1 uncultured Clostridia bacterium
TCCTATATAGCTTACTTACAGAGACTTACCCTACTATATAGGTGTGTCCCTCTTCAAGTACAGGGACATTCCTATATAGCTTACTTACAGAGACTTACCCTACTATATAGGTGTGTCCCTCTTCCTCTAAACGCTTCTTGCAATTATTATTTTTGATCCCGTTGCAAGTGCATTATCTTCCGGAAGATCATTTAACTCCTTTAGGTGATTTATGGACAGATTATAGTTCTTTGCAATATCCCATATTGTTTCCTCAGGCTGAACTACCCTGAATACTAAACTTGGCATTTTGCTTCTGTCAATGGGCTCCTGCTCTGCAACATCTTTGATTACGGTAATTTCATCATTGTTTTTAAATTTTAATGTAACATTAATGTCGCAATTTAAATTTACTGAGTTGCTTCCTTTCCTGTAAGCACTGCATTTGTTTGTCCTGATATCTGAATGGACTGTATCTAAAGCATCACTGTCATCAATTGAGAAATCGGCTGTAAAGGGCAATGAAGCAAAGGCTTTGTCTATTTTATTTACATCTCCGTTTAAATAAAGTAAATTAACATCTAAGTATCCGTCTATGATATATTTATTCTCGGCTATCCTTTTTTCAGATACTTTGGGACTTACATCCACGGAATAAATATCTTTTATTGTTCCCTGGACCACATCAAAGGTATTTTCATACTTAATAACTTTATCTGTTAAATCCTTCAGGTATGATATATTTACTTTTTCAGACTGAAGATCAAGCACATAATCTGTTGAGTAGCAGTCAGTGATAATATTTCTTTCAACAGTATCATAAAATGATGCATTTACTGTGAATGGCAGTGCAAATTCAATAAGTTTTTTTTCATTGTCGAAGTTTTCCGTCGCTGAATAGGTCATTTCATTAACTGCAATGTTTATGTCCCTAAGCATGCTGTCATCTGTATTTGCAAGCTCTATGTAGTGAGTGAAGGGAAATTCTTCAGTTACATAACCGGTTGAATGCAAATCATTGTCTTCAATAAACATAAATCCAACTTTACAAATTCCTTCAAGCAGCATTTTGTCATTTAATATATCAATATTTGTTACATAAACATCAGCTCCTGATTTAATAATATTCTGTATTTCTCCGGAGCCCTTGCTTAGTTCCACAGCATCAGTAATATTTACTTCTTCTGAAACTTCTGCCACAGTGTCTGTGTAAGCTATTTTTTTTGTTTTGGCTTGAATGCTGCCGTCAGACTCTAAATTTGAAACATAGGTAACAGGTCTTTTTATATATACATCAGAATCTAATATTATTACTGCTTTAACAAGATATGATCTCTCTGTTAATTGCTCAGCATCAATATAATCTATAAAGGCATTTGTGATAGCCTCCATATCTTCAGTTGCACCTTCTGCACTTATTTCTTCACTGAAAGGTATTTCTCCTGTAATTGAATGAATTGCCAAATTTTCATTATTTGAGCGATAAATAATATTGTAAATCAATTTGCCATCAACTATAATATTATCTGTTGTTACTATAGCATTATTGATTTTTGATTTTCCTTCTGCAGCGATTATCTTTTCAATATCAGGTGCATCATCAGCAAGAGTAAATTCATTCTCTAACAAAATTTCAGTAGAATTCGAATCAATAATTTCATTAATATTAAATGTATCATTAAATAATTTAACCAAAATAAATCCTCCTTTAAGTTAATACAGCGTTACGCATTCTTTTATAAATGTATATGCTGTTTAAATTTCAATAGTACAACTTATAAATAAAAAATTTTAAAAATAAATTAAAAAAGATTGACCTTTTTATATATTTAATATAAAATTGTTTAGTAGTGTGATTTACAGACAAATAATATTTTTCAGAAGGCATGGCTTTATGAAAGTCCATTTTTACTAAATAACTGAACTTATTAGTTAATATATTGAAATAATAGAGACTAAAAAAAAAACCCCTTTTTGTCTCTTTTTTATGTTAAAAAGGTCATGTTAACAGATAACAGGAGGAAAAAATGCCAAAATATATTTTTGTAACCGGAGGAGTTGTTTCATCATTAGGTAAAGGGATTACAGCAGCGTCCTTAGGAAGACTCTTAAAAAGCAGAGGACTTAAAGTAACATTGCAAAAATTTGACCCTTATTTAAACGTAGACCCCGGAACAATGAGCCCTTATCAGCATGGAGAGGTATATGTGACCGATGATGGTGCCGAAACAGATTTGGACTTGGGACACTATGAGCGAATAGTTGATATAGATTTAACTCAATTCAGCAGCATTTCATCAGGGAAAATATATTGGTCTGTATTAAATAAAGAAAGAAGAGGAGATTACCTTGGGGGAACAGTCCAAGTAATTCCACATGTAACAAATGAAATAAAATGCATGTTAAAAAGAATTTCTGCCGTTAAGGATGTTGATATAGTTATAACTGAAATCGGGGGGACTGTAGGAGATATAGAAAGCCAGCCATTTTTGGAAGCAATACGTCAAATTCGTTATGAGGTAGGAAGAGAAAATGTTATGTATATTCATGTTACCCTGCTGCCTTACCTGTCAAAAGCAGGAGAGTTGAAAACAAAGCCCACCCAGCACAGTGTGAAGGAACTTTTAAGCATAGGAATTCAGCCCGATTTATTGGTTTGCAGAACCGAAAAGGAAATAACAGCGGATTTAAAAGCGAAGATTGCTTTGTTTTGCAATGTTGAAAAGCAAAATGTAATTCAAAATCAGGATGCAGATTCTTTGTATGATATTCCTCTTATGTTGGAGAAAGAAGGACTTGCAAAATTAGTTTGTGATTATTTCAATATAGAATGCAAGGAGCCGGATTTAGTTGAATGGACTGACATGGTAGAGCGTTCTAAAAAGCCAAGTCATTATGTTAAAATAGCATTAGTCGGAAAATATGTGGAGCTTAAGGATGCATATTTGTCAGTTGCGGAAGCACTTAAGCATGCAGGAATAGATAATTCTTGCAGTGTTGATATCTCATGGATACATTCTGAAGATGTCAATGCAGAAAATTATGAGGAAATATTAAAAGATTGTGACGGTATTTTAGTTCCCGGAGGTTTTGGCGACAGGGGAATTGAAGGCAAAATACTTGCAGCAAAATATGCAAGAGAACATAAAAAGCCCTTTTTAGGAATTTGTTTAGGTATGCAAATGGCAGTTGTTGAATTTGCCAGATCTGTATTAGGTTATATTGATGCAAACAGCACAGAATTTAATGCGGAATCAAATAATCCCATAATCGACATAATGGACGGGCAAAAAGAAATTGAAAGCAAGGGTGGAACCATGAGACTTGGCAGCTACCCATGCAAGCTTATTGATGGAACAAAGACAAAAGAGGCATATGATGATGCCGATATGATTAATGAAAGACATCGCCACAGATATGAATTCAATAATAAGTTTAGAGCTGTATGTGAAGAAAATGGACTTATAATTTCAGGTGTTTCCCCGGATAACAAATTGGTTGAAATAATAGAATTAAAGGATCATCCTTGGTTTGTGGCTTGTCAGTTCCACCCGGAATTTAAATCAAGACCTACAAGAAGTCATCCTTTATTTAAACATTTAATAAAAGCTTCAATAGCTAAGAAATAATCAAAGATTAGATATTATTGTTGCAATAAATGCAAGGTCAGTGTCATTCTGAGCATAAGTGTAGGATTTCATTAAACATCTTTCGCTTTGCTAAGAATGATACAACTTGTTGGTATTCATGGCAATGATATATTTTTTTTGTCCTTATCCGCAGCGTTTTGTGTTGCCAGGTAGTAATATATACCTGAAATTACGATAATCCCACCGATTATTGTATATGCAGACGGCAGCTCTTTAAATATAAGCATTGCCAATATACTTGCATAGATAGGTTCGCCGAGAGTAGAGACAGATATTAAGGTGGAAGAATAATATTTAACTAAATAATTATAAACTGTATGCCCCAGTATTGAACTGCAAAATGCCAATAAGAAGAATAGGAGGAACTCTATTGGAGCATAGGGATATATAGGTGTTCCGGTTGCAAAGTTCATAGCAAACAAAATGATTGCGGACACAGAATAAACAAGGAATACATAAACCCCTGCACTGGCACTTTTTCTTGCAATACCCCCTATTACCAGGTATCCCGCTACAAAAATCGCACCCAAGAAAGCAAAAAAATTACCAAGCATCATACTGCTTTGTGCTCCTCCTGAAGAGCCCATGGCAATTATAATTGTTCCTGCCATTGATGCTGCAATTCCAAGAATCATTCTTTTATTAAATTTTTCTTTTAGCAAAAGATAATTGAAAAGAGCTACAAAGATCGGGCTGGAAGATACAAGCACAGTAGAGTTTGCAATTGTGGTCCTTTGTATTGACTGCATCCAAAAAGCATAATGAAATGCCAAAAATACACCGCTTATTACACACATTATATAACATTTTTTACTCAAACTTTTAAATTCACTTCTGTTATTCATGAAAACAGGAAGGGCAATCATCATAGTTGTAAAGAGCATTCTGTAAGCAGCCATAGCTAATGCAGGCGCTTCTGAGAATCTAATTATTATTGAAGATAGGGATGTGAAAAATGTTCCCGCAATAATCCAATATTTTGATGGTTTTTTCATAAGATCTTCCTTTTCTGTTGATAATATGTATATTACCACAAAATATTTATAATTTCAATATTGGAACAATTTGCATAATAAATAATATATATGTAATAATGATGGATTAGTTGCAATTAAAGGAGGGACAGTCATGATTGATTTATTTAACTCCATTTCACTTATTTATGCAGTTAATATTTGTATGGCAATGATTATTATATTTTTGGAAAGAAAAGATCCTACTGCTACCTTAGCATGGGTATTGGTTCTTTTAATATTCCCCGGTGTGGGCTTCGTGCTCTATGTGTTGCTGTCTCAAAATTTCAGCAGAAAGCAGCTTTTTATTATGAAAATTTATGCAAAGAAATCTTTTGGAGATTATTTAAGGGTACAAAAAGAATTATTTAATTCCGGCGGTCTTGTATATAATGACAATAATATTGAAAACTATAAGGATTTAATAAAAATGAATTTGTTTTATCATAATTTTTCCTATACCCAAAACAATGAAATAACAATATACACAGACGGCGAAAAAAAGTTTGAAGATTTGTTTAAATCCATTGAAGGGGCAAAGAATCATATACATATGGAATATTATATTATCAGAAATGACAATCTTGGAAACAGTCTATTAAATCTTCTTTCCAAAAAGGCTGAAGAAGGTATTGAGGTAAGACTTTTATATGATTCTGTGGGAGGCAGGCAAATAACAAAGGAGAAGGTTGAAAAATTGAAAAGTTCCGGCGTAAAGGTTGCTATATTTTTTTCCGGCAAACTGCCTTTCTTTAATTTCAAAATTAATTACAGGAATCACAGAAAAATAGTTGTTATCGACGGTACAATAGGATTTGTAGGCGGATTTAATGTTGGTGACGAATATGTGGGATTAAACAAGAAGGTCGGTTACTGGAGAGATACACATGTTAAAATTTTGGGGGATGCGGTAATTGACCTGCAAACAAGATTTTTCTTGGACTGGGGGCACGCTTCGAAAGAGGATTTAATGTTTCTGCCAAAATATTTTCCTGACAACAGAACAAGAGGCAAGGTAGGAATTCAAATAATAAGCAGCGGACCTGATAAATCAGATGAAGCAATTAAAAGCAATTATGTTAAAATGATAAATTCAGCTAAAAAAAGTATTTTAATTCAAACTCCTTATTTTGTTCCTGATGCTTCCGTATTTGAAGCAATTAAAATTGCTGCCACATCCGGTGTGGATGTTCAAATTATGATTCCATGCAAGCCTGACCACCCTTTTGTTTATTGGGCAACCTACTGGTACTGCGGAGGGCTGTTAAAATACGGAGTTAAAATTTATACATATGAATATGGCTTCCTTCATGCCAAGACCTTAGTAGTTGATTCGACTGTATCCTCTGTTGGAACTGCAAATTTTGATGTTAGGAGTTTTAAACTTAATTTTGAATGCAACGGAATAATATACGATACAAATACATCTCAAATGTTGCATGACATATTTATGGAGGATTTAAATTATTCTATAGAATTAACAAGAGAGCTGTATTTAGAAAGAGGCATAGTCATAAGATTTAAGGAATCCGTATGCAGGCTTCTTGCCCCCTTATTATAATTGAAAATATCTACAAATGTGCTATAATTAACATAATAAGAATACAGGTGATAAAATGAAAAGATATTATGTAATATACAATCCTTCCTCAGGCAAAGAGCTTGCAGGGTATAAAGTATTTGGAGTTGCTGAAACCGTAATGAGTGTTGATGATGTTGAGTTTTTATTTTATGCAACCAAGAAAAAGGGTGATGGTGAGGAAGCTGCCATCAGAGCATGCCAATATGGTTATGATATGATAATAGCTTGCGGCGGGGACGGTACAGTTCATGAAGTGGTAAATGGGATAATGAAATGTCCTTCAAGACCAAAATTCGCCATAATGCCTGCAGGAACAGTAAATGATTTTGCGGAACAATTGAGCTTGCCGAAAGCTAAAGCAAACTTTGCATCACTTATTATGAAAAATGACTTTAGGAAGATAGATATTGGTAAAATTAATGATGATTATTTTGTAAATGTTGTTGGAGGGGGAGCTTTTACCACTATTGCACACAATGTTACACTGGAGGCTAAAACCATACTTGGAAAGTATGCTTATTATTATCAGGCAGCTGTCCAGGTGCCGGAAGAATTGGAAGTTTGCGAGGATATTAATTATATTATAGAGGGCAAAGAATACAACTTTAAAACCTTGTTATTCCTTGTGATTAATTCGGCCGGAGCAGGTGGATTTAAATATTTGTGCCCTAAGGCTAAATTGGATGATGGTTTGTTGGATATGGTTATATTTGAAAAAACAAATAATGCTGAGTTATTTCAAATTTTTACCAGGGTTTTTAATGGTCAGCATATAACCCATCCTAAGGTTCATTATTTTCAAGCAGAAAATATAAAAATAATTCCTCAAGGGGAAT